>JAGQPO010001108.1 GCA_020426665.1 Planctomycetales bacterium | reverse complement strand
CAAGTTCTGTTTCAGATCGGTGAATCCAAATCGATCGGCGACAAGTTCGCTTCCGGCGAAGGCATCCAGGACGCCTTGGCACGGTCCGGCAAGATGCTGTTTCAGAACGATGAAATGGACGGCGTGCTCCGCCAGATCAATTTGGACCGCGATAACAGTCGTGAATCCATCCCTAACATTCTGCTCACGCTTTACACATCCGCCGGCGACGTCTATCCGCTACGCGTGAAGGCAAACCAGAAGGACGCCATCCATGTGGATCAACCGCACCTGACACTATTCGGCACCGCGACACCGCAGCATTTCTACGAATCGCTCTCCAAGCGTATGTTGACCAACGGATTCTTTGCTCGATTGAACATCATCGATGTCGGAAAACGCGGCAAGGGTCAGACGCCTGGCTCTGCCCGGAACCTACCCGATGCCATTCTCGACGTCGCGAAATGGTGGGCCGAATTCGAGCCCGGCGGTGGCAACTTCATGAGTGTGCATCCGAAACCGAGTTGCATTCCATTTACGGACGATGCCGAAGACGCCATCACCGAACTGCGTGAGCAAACCGAAGTCGAATATGACAAAGCCGACGACGTCGGTGACGAGGTCGCCAGGACAGCGTGGAGCCGCACCTGCGAGCACGCCAAGAAGCTGGCGTTGATCTACGCCTGCAGCGAGAATCACGTCGAACCAAAGATCACACTTGCTGCGGTGCATTGGGCCAGCGAGTTCGCGCTGCATCAAGCCCGCCGGCAACTTTATCTCGCCTCAGTCCATGTCGCCGAAAACCCGTTCCACGCAGAATGCCTGCGGTTGAAGAAACGGCTCGCCGATCGTCCCGACCGTACGATGGCACGTCGCGAGATCATGCGATCGATGACGCTCAAGGCACACGACTTTGACCAAGTCATCCTGACGCTCATGCAACAAGAAGAAATCGAACCGGTCACCATCCAAACAAAAACGAAACCAGCTCAGGGATACCGTCTGATTGAGCCAGCGGAAATGCGTCAGTAATCCGTCAGTATCCGTCCATCGATTCTGACGCATTCGGCGTGCGGCTGTGAACTTGGGTCAGCAATCGAGTGGAATCCGTCAAGAAACGTCAGCCGACCAACTGACGGATCTCTGACGGATTGAAACCGAACGAGAGTCCCTTAATCACATAGAAAAACTCTCTCTTTTAATGAATACGTCAGTGTGTCAGCCCCGTGCCCCTGCGAAGCGTCCGCGCACGCATGAGGGGGCGGCTCGACGGATCTCCCCTGACGGATTAGGTACTTCCCGCCGATCGGTTCTCTGGTCAGGGCCGCGGGAACAGCCGCGCTATTAGGCACAGTTTGTTTTGTTTGTCCGAATGAAAATCTCGCTAAAATACGCGACAATCATCGAACCAGTTCAATATGTCCAGGAAGATCGGAATGACAAAGATTGTCATCATATGTGTAGTTGTTCTCGCTATTGCGGGAATCGCCCTGTTGCAGTTCCTTCGAGCCGAGAGAGATTCAGCTCAATCTGAGCCTGGGTTCAGAGAGTTCGTCAAAGACCCGCAACTCTGGAACGAAATGCTCGACGCCAACGCTGGAGCGTCTCAGCTGGCAAGCGAAGCGGAATCATGGGGAGAAGATCAACTCGCTGAAGAGGTTGAGCGATACGTATTCAGCCCCAAAACAAAAAGGGATCTGTGGGCGATCGGTCGCCAACTCGGTGAAATGTCCCCGAAGACGAACGACGCGCTGCTGAACATCCTCAGAGACCAAACAAACGAGACTCGGCTCGCACAACTACGCCCGGGTGATTTCCTTGAAGAAGCCCCAGTCATGCGAGTATGTGAACTTTTTGATGGCAACATGCCTGCCGAAGCAATTGAGCTGCTTACGCCATATCTGTCGCATGAATCCGATCAAATCCGGAAGGACTGCATACTGTCCGTCGCTGAGTCCGGATTGCCTGAAGCATTGCCCGCCATCAGACGGGCGTTGGCTGACGAAGACGAGTACGTTCGATCCTATGCTCTGATGGGTATGAAGAGAGCCATTGAAAACGACAAGTTGTCAGATGAGATTCGCTTCGGAGTTGTAGCTGATTTAGATCGCTTGGTGGCGCAAGACCTGAACGTTGAAGACGCAGCTCGTTTGATGGCACAACTTGATCCGAAGCATGCGGAAGATTTTCTGCTTTCTGACTCGGTTCTTAACACCGAGAAACGCTATTTGCACGAAGTGTTGCGAGTTGTTGGCCAATTCGATTTCGAGATTCGGCGTGAGAAAGTGAAATCTTTAGTCGAGACTTACGCGGGTCGCGAGATGACTTACCCCAACACCTATGCATTGGGCGAATCACTTGCGCTACTCGGCAGCTTCCGAGAGCCAGATGACGAACAAATTTTGGAACGATACAGCAAACATGAAGAAGATCGTGTGTCCGATGGTGCGGCACGAGGTCTGATCAGCTTCCATAATCTGAAGGGATTTGAAGAGCGTATTTGGGAGAAAGAGCAAGCTGGCGGATGGGAATCCCTCACCAAGGAACAGCAGATGTATGTCGCCGTCTTTTGGCTTGACTCAGAGGTGAACAACGGTGGTCACTCGCAGTACTTTTTCAACTCTGCGGGTGACAATTGGCAGACCGCCCTCGATGGACTGAAAGCTATGGGGTTCAAGGAGCGACTAGGAATCTTTCAGGGCGTATTGGACCTCTTCGGAGACAAAAAACCGCTGACGGATCGAGGCAAGCGACAGGACCAGTTGTCAGTCGTCTATTCCAAACACGAGGAAGCGTTCGATCAATTCGATTCAGCGTACTACAAAGCCAGTGAAAGTGTCGAAGTCTTTTCGACGCGATTCGTGATCCAGAATGCAGACTAGTTCAAGTAGTAGTCCCGCCGCCTGCTTGGCACAAAGAAACCATCCAACCATCTAAACAAC
>JAGQPO010001107.1 GCA_020426665.1 Planctomycetales bacterium | reverse complement strand
GGAACGTAGCGGAAGTCGTCAAGACTTTCGTGAATTGCCGGACGAACCGAAATTCTTGATGTGTTCCGCTACCCTAAAATCAAACGTTGACGGACCACCAGTTTCTACTGCCTGTTGAAAGGATTTTCGGATATCCGAATACCACTCGTGACAAGTCGCATTCGGATCATCCCTAGTATTCATGGGGCGACGGCACCTTATGCCGTCGTTGGTTGCTACTCTTCATTGTTGACCGCGCGGAGGTGTATCGTGATCGTGAAACGAATCGTCATCGTGACGACCTTTGGTTTGTTGTTCCTGTTGATGGTGCCGCCGCAAGACACCCTGGCCCAATGCAGCGGGCGCGGCGGTGGGGGTGGAATGCCGTCCGGAAGCACGTCAACGTTGAATACTAGCATTCCGTATACGTCAAACGGACTGGTTTCTGGTTATCCACAGTCACCGTTGATGATGGCTGCCATGTACCAGCAGCAGGCATTGCAGGTGCAAAACCAAGCATTGGCGATGGCCTATCAAAACGCTGAGCGTCAGCGGTTGGCCATGGCGGCGAGAAGGGCCCAGGCTCTTCCTGGCCGATTGGCCCGAGCGGAGGCCACGCGGGCGGCTCGTGCGGAACGAATCGCGCGGCTGAGTGAACGAAATAAGGATTCCAGCTCGGAATCCAGCGACCGATATACGTTCACTTCGATCAAGTCTTCGCAGTAGAGTTTCGTCATCGCGAGGTCGAAGCGAGTGGCGATGGCAGGGACTTAGGTTTCGTCAAGTCTTGGTTCTATGGTACGACAGACTTCCAGTCCGTCGACAAGCGTCGGTTTCGGGCAGACTGGAAGTCCGCCAGTATTAGTAACACTCAACGGCGATAAACCGTCTCGAGTGCTTTGGCTTCGATGCCGTCGGGTGTGACGTTATACGCAGTGATCACCAATTCGTCGGGAGCGGCCAGATGGTACTGTGTTCGCCATCCCCACGGCGGTGTTTCTTTTTCGATGTCGTAATGGCCAAAAACGTCGAAGCCCGAATCCGTCGCTGGTCCCTCCGAAAACATAATTGCATAGTTCATGTGGAAGCTGTCGATCCATGCGATTTGAAAGTTTTCGGTCACACGATTGTGTCCGATCATCTCTTCGCCTTGGCGCGGTTTCCCTTGGATTGATCCGACGTAGTGATGTCTCAGAAAACCGGCGGCCGGAAGAATTTCAAAGGTTCCTTTGATCGCGGATTCGTCGGCAAGTTCATCGGGCTCAAACCACGTTCGGCACGTGCCTTGCCAAGCCCCCTTCAGCGACTCCAACAGCGCGATCGGATTTTCTTGGTTCATGCTTTTACCCAATCAATTCGTTGATGATCGTTCCGTCGCGGTTTACTTGAACAGGCCGCCCGTCAGGTGTGTGGAGTTCCAAATCGCCGTCGATCCCGATTAAACGATAGACCGTTCTTACAAGGTCCGCCGGACTGACGGGACGTTCCGCGGGGCGTTCACCGTGCGAGTCGCTTTTGCCTATTGTTTGGCCTCCGATTACGCCACCGCCGGCCATCGCGACACTGAAAGCACCCGGCCAATGATCGCGCCCACCGCGCGGGTTGAACTTTGGCGTGCGACCGAATTCACCCATCACAATCACGAGTGTTGATTCCAGCATCCCACGATCCGACAGGTCGCTTAACAACGCCGAGAAGGCCTGGTCCAATTTGGGGATTTTCCCTGCGGTTCCACCGCTAAATCCTTCCTTCAGTCGCAAGTAGATGTCTTCGTGCGTGTCCCAGCCTCGGTCGGTAACGGTAACAAATTTTGCTCCGGCTTCGACCAAACGCCGAGCCATCAAACAACCGTGTCCGATCAGGTGGCGTCCATAACGGTTTCGCGTGTCTTGTGATTCCTGTTCCAAGTCAAAAGCCGAGCGGGCTTCGGACGACTGTACCAAGCGAAACGCCTGGTCGAATGCGGAATCGGAAGTTTGCGAGTTCGAAAGATGATGGTCAATCTGACGAGAGAATTCGTCAACTGCATTGCGAAAGGATTGCCGTCGACGCAATCGGTTGTCGGTCATCCCGGATCTTTGGTCTAGATCCTTGACGCGAAACTCCGGACGCGATGGGTCACCTTGGACAATGAACGGCATGGTCGACTCGGGCAAGTAGCCGCTTCCTATCATCCCATTGGGTTTTGCGATCGCAATGTTCGTTGGAATGGATGATCGCCAGGTCGACAGGTGTTTTTGTACCGCCGGAATACTCGGATATGTCAATGCCCGAGTGGGTTTGTATCCGGTCAGCAAATAATGGCTGGCGAAATTGTGTTCCCCCAGCGGCGATGTCATCGATCGAACCAGTGCGACCTTGTCCATCAGTTTTGCGGTGCGCGGCAACTGTTCGCAAACTTCGATTCCGGGAACATTGGTCGCGATCGGGTTGAACGGTCCGCGAATCTCTTTGGGTGCGTCGGGTTTTAGATCGAACAGATCCAAATGGCTGGGACCTCCGTCCAACCAGATCAAGATGCATGCGTCTGCTTGAGCGTTGCGGTTTGTTACGGCCAAAGGATTTGTTTCGGCAATTGCCTGCGAGGCACGAAACCAATCGCTGACGCCCAAACCAAACGCCGAGAGGGATCCAACGTGCAACACGTCGCGGCGACAGATTCCGTCACATCGCTGGTGGCTTCTTTGTCTTTTCATTGAATGATCGCTCCAATTGAATCCCGACTCTGACCGTAACATCAATGGTTTTTCAAAAATGATTCGCTGGTTAACACACTCCAGAAAACGTCGGCGAAAAAATCATGTCGCGACGTTGAATCTCGCCAGCTGTGATCGGATCCCTTACTTTCGGCAATCTGTGAATTCCAAAATTGCAGTTCGTCGTCAGCCGGCGGGCGACTCAGGGAAGCAAGGTAGATTTCCCGAATCACATCCGTATCGGAGCGATCGCTTTGAAGCCACTTTCCAAGCCGACCATCAGGCGAGTCAATACGATCGTTCAAAAGTCCGCCGTTTAGGAAATGTAAAACCTGGGCCAACGATCCGGAATCTTGAGCGGGTGATTCGCAGTTTTCGGCTCGATCACATCGCCCCAAGATATCAAGTGTTTCCGATTCGATACGATTGTCCGTCAGCCGAATCGCGTCAGTCAGATTCTGGTCGCCAAAATGCATGTCGACACCAGTGACATCGGCAAACGCATTGGCGATCACCTGTGCTTCCATTGGACGCGAAATAAAATGGGAGTAGTACATCCGGTCGGTTTCGTTTCCGGCGACCGTTCGAGAGGTTCGTCCATAAGCCCGGCTGTTGCAAATGAGCCGAATGATCGGGCGGAATCGAAAACCTGCATCGATGAATTCTTTGGCGAGGGAGTCCAGCAATTCGGGATGGCTGGCCGGGTTGGTTGCGCGAAGATCGTCAACCGGGTCGATCAATCCACGGCCCATCAATTGAGCCCAAATGCGGTTGACGGCGGCACGCGCAAAGTACGGGTTGGACGGATCGGTTACCCAGCCTGCGAATTCGGATCGCCCGTCTTCGCCGGCTGCCAAGAATCGAATTCCGGGGATCCTGGGCACGGCGGGTTGCCCGGTCACCGGATGAGTCACTTCACCGCGATCATTGGAGCTGACGATTTGATCTCGTTTCAGTTTTGCAAAAATGGCTGCTAGCCCGTGATAGTCGTCTTGTGTCCAGTGATCCAGCGGATGGTCGTGGCAATTGGCGCAACGCAGTCGTACGCCCATAAAGATACGAGTCGCGGATTCGGCAAGACCATCGGGGCCTTCGCCGGACCGAATAAAGTTCACTTTGCCGTCAACGAACCCATCACCGCTGGCGACTAGCATGTCATAGGCCGTTTGGTTCCACGGATTGTCTTGTCGGATTTGCTGGACCAGCCATTCGTGATAAACCTTTGTCCCTTGGGGTTGTAATCGTTTGCTGTCGATCGCCAGGATG
>JAGQPO010001106.1 GCA_020426665.1 Planctomycetales bacterium | reverse complement strand
ATCCCACTTCATTTTTTGTGGCCTCTTGTGCTTTTTGTGGCAACGGATGTCCTGGTTGGCCATTGAATCCCAGAGGCACACCGAGTGCAATTAGGGTGATTCGGTCAAGCAGTCGGTTGCATCGACCGCCACCTGGAAGCTTCTGCCCTCAATCGCTTCGGTGTCCCGAACCGAGGCGATTATTCCCCAATTTACCGGCGGCTCTCCGAAGTCGGCCTAGGGAGTGGCAATAGAGATCACTTGCAATCAGTCTAGGAATTTTAATAGCGTTCGTCGTGTCAGACTGAACGCCCCTTTTGTCTGACGATCGATCGTTGACGCGTTTGGCGTCTGGGAGACCGAAGGAGTCGGTTGATTTGCAGCAAGAAGGACCGAATGCGATTCTTTTCCAGCATGTCGATGATGCTCGCGCCGCTGTTACTGCTGCTCGTGCCGCTGTGTTGCGGTGTCCAACATTGCATCGCCCAGCAACCGCTTCCGGATTTGGAGCCAAATTTGATTTCTGCAGACTTGCTGCAGGTCAATGCGTCCGGTTCCGTTGATGACGCCGTAACCTTCTGTGATGAAGTTCCCGAGCCGGAACTGACGCCCTACAAGAACCAGTTTCTGCAAAACGTTTCACTTTCCGGGGGCTACACGGGCGACGTGGGCGGAAGCGGATTCAGTGGAAGTTACGTCGACGTGGCGATCAGCACGGGAATCCCACTGGGAAGCATGGAGAATATCCTTGGGATTCGGCCTCGTGTTCGCGTCGACTGGATTGATGCCGACCCGGCAATTGATGTTCCAGGTGAACTGTATGATTTTGAGCTGTTGTTTTTCAATCGTTACACCCTCACCGATCGGTTGTCCACAACCGCGGTTGTTTCACCGTCCCTGCGAAGCGATCTGACGACCAGCGACCACGCGACCCGCTTGTTCGCCCTGGGATTGTTGAACTGGCAATGGATTCCGGATCGATTGACGCTTTCTGGAGGTGGGGTTTACTTGGGGCGAGCCGACATTGCTTTCTTACCGGTCGTCGGCATGTTGTGGTCTCCCAGTCGGGTGACCAAGCTGGATCTGCGATTCCCGACATCAAAGCTTTCGCATCGAATTGCCAAGGACGGCGGGCGAAGTGAAACCTGGGGTTTTCTGTCGGCGGGATTGGGCGGAAACACGTGGTCTATTACCAGGTCTAATGCTGCGCCTGACGAAATCTCGCTTCGAGAGTACAACATGCGGTTGGGAATCGAAAGAATCGTTGACGGCGGCGGAGGATGTTTCGCCGACGTAGGATATGCCTTTGGTCGGCAATTAGAGTATTCAAGCGACGAATCCGTCGTGAAACTCGATGATGCGATCCTGTTTCGCTGTGGCTGGAGCTATTGAGGTTCTCGGCGGGTGATCTGGGCTGTGACAATCTCTGAAAAAGTCTCGGAATCGATGTGACACTTTTCCCTTTGGTCGCGATGCTGGGGATGGAGGGGAGGTCATTGCGACAGCCTTGGGAATTTCCAGATATTTTATCCGTGGTGGACATCCACAATGGCTGATCAACGACTCGCCGTGCTGAACAAGGTCGATCGGAACGCGCTGGAATCGTTGTTGATGGACTTTGAACGGGGATGGAATCGAGAAGCTTTCAGCCAGGTTTGCGAACGCTTGGGAACCGACGCCCGCGACGAATACCGCCGGTTAGCGATGGAAGAGCTTGCAAAAGTCGACTTGCATCGACAGTGGTCCGACGGCGCGACGCCCTTGCTGGAGGACTATATTCGGCGGTTCCCGTCCCTGGGGCCGGTCGAAAAGGTGTCTGTTGATTTGGTGCTGGCGGAATATGAAGCTCGGCGAGCCGTTGATCCCGGCGTTGACTTGGCCGAATATCAGTCGCGGTACCCCGACCAGTTCGACGATCTGAAACGGTTGGCGGAACAGTTGATTGACTCAAAGCCGTCAGACGCACCAAAGCCGGCATCACAAGATGCGGCCGCCCAAGCCTAGATCGACACCAGTCGCGTCCAGAAAGCCCGCGACACCGCGGTCGGCAACAAAGAACGTGCAAAGGCGACAGAGTTACCGACGGAGTTTGGCCGATACCGGATCCTTCGCGAACTCGGTGCCGGCGCGATGGGCCGAGTCTATCTGGCCCACGACAGTCAACTTGATCGCCAGGTAGCGATCAAGACGCCCAGCTTTTTAGGTGCCAGCGACAGCGATTTGGTCACCCGCTTCTATCGCGAAGCACGTGCAGCCGCAAAAATTCAACATCGCAATATTTGCCCCGTCTATGACGTCGGAGAAATCGACAATCGGCATTTTATTTCAATGGCGTTTGTCAAAGGCCGATGCATGTCGGACTTCATCAAACCGGACAAACTGCCGCCACAACGCACCTCGGCTGCGTTGATCCACCGACTGGCACTGGCACTCGCTGAAGCCCACCGACACAACGTGATTCATCGCGACTTGAAACCTGCGAACATCATGATCGATTTGAAAAAAGAACCGGTCGTGATGGATTTCGGTCTTGCGCGCCAGACCGATGTCGAGAGCCGAGTCACACAATCAGGCATGGCAGTCGGAACGCCGGCGTACATGTCGCCTGAACAAATTCGCGGCAACATCGACGAAGTGGATGCAAAGTCAGACATCTACTCGCTGGGTGTGATCTTTTACGAACTGCTAACCGGACGGCTTCCATTCCGCGGCCCGATCGCCAACGTCGTCTATTCGATCGTTCATGAGGAACCTCTTGCGCCTTCCAGTGTACGACCAGAAATCGAACCCGAACTGGAGGCAATCTGCGCCAAGATGATGGCCAAGGACCGTGGGCAGCGGTTTCAATCGATGGACGACGTGGCTTTGTCGCTGAAAGATCTGCTGAAAGGTCACCGTCAACCGGAAACCGACGATGCCGATTCAAAGTCATCATCATCGGATGACGAATCGGATTCGGACATTCCAAAAATGTCCGAGACAGCCGCGCTCAATGCGTTTTTTGCAGCGCAGGCTTTGCAAGATCCGATGCGCACCGCAATTGAACCTGGTGTGACGACGATGCCTTCGATGGCTGTGAAACCTCAAGTGAATTCAGGGTCGGGCCGAAAACGAGGTCGAGCGAAAAGGCTTGCCGCTGGATTGGGAGGTGCGTTTCTTTGCTTGGCCGGAGTGATCATCTACCTGTCCGACGGCACCCGAGTTGAAATACAAGATGGCACATCGGCAATCATCAAAACGACTCCTCAGGGTACCTTAGAAAGTCTCACCACCAACGCGGCTGACGATGAAGATATGGCTGGCCCCGACTTGGTGGGGACCGGTCAATCAGCTCTTCAACCTACGACTGCCGCGCTACCGATCGGACGTTGGGTTGGCTTACTTGAAACCGCCGAACAACTGAAGTATTGGGAAGCGTTCAACGGCTTACCCGAGATCAACGAAGGAACGGTGTCATTGCAATCGGGGCCTAGACCGGGGAATCGACTGTACGGAAAACGCTTGACGTTCCCGCTTCCAACGGGCGTCGAGTCCTTTGTCTTTCACGTCCGGCACAACAAACTTGACGGTTTCGCCACAAGCCATGGAATCAGGTTTGGCGATGCAGGCCTGAGTGTGAGCTTCTTCGAACGCAATAAGTATGAGTTTTGGGTTCAAACGGGCAACGAGAACAGCGGCGGGAAGGCGAATGCGACGCATCGATCGGCAAAGGGGTACGGCAGTTTTGTCGATTGCGACTATGTCGTCGTAGACAACGTGTGGAGCGCTTATCTGGACGGAGAAAAGATCTTTACATTTACCACGCCGCGACAGCCGCCTTCGCATCTCTTTTTATCGGTTCGTCAATCCAGCGTACGGTGGCAAGACATTTCCGTCATGCGATTGAGTGATGAACAGGTTGCTGCGTATCGGCGTGGTGAATTGCCAAAATACTCGCCAGACGTTTCATTGGCCGAAACGACTTTGGATCAAACCCCTACGCCGAGCGGCGGCTTGCCGGCTGACAAGTTACTCTTTCAACTCGCAGGCGACGCCACGCAAATCGCAGTGTCTCCGGACGGTCGCAACTTCGCCATCTCAGGAAAAGCTCTGCCTGGAAAATTTGCCGTCTGGAGCCTCGAGACCGGCGAAAGGATCACGCAGTTCGAAGACACGGATCATCCGGATATCGAAATTACAAATCTGTCCTATTCACCGGATGGACAGTCGTTGCTGTATTGCAGTGGTAATCAAGTCAGGGTTGTTTCGTCAGCCGGTGGCATTCGCCAAGCATCCTTCGACTTCCCGGCTCCGCCGACCTTGGTTGTGTTTCCCCAGCGCACTTGGGCAATGGCACTGTATGCAATGGCACC
>JAGQPO010001105.1 GCA_020426665.1 Planctomycetales bacterium | reverse complement strand
ACTGCACCTGCTGGCCGATGCTGCGCGGGTTTGTGGCGATGGCCAAAGCGACGTCGCCGGATCGATCCGCCAACCGCCCCGTGGAAGAGATCGATTTTGTGTTGGAGCAGGGCACGGCACAGTTTGACGCCGATGCCAAAAACCCCGGACCCAATGATTGGCCGCTGTACCGTCATGACCGCTGGCGCAGTTCCAGCACCGGCGCTGCAGGTCCAGACAGCTTGGACAAAAAATGGACCGCCATTTTGTCCGACGACCTGGCCGCCGAAGCAAAAGTTAGCGGGCCGATCATTCACGACTGGAGAGAGAACCCGGTTGTCAAAGGACCACTCAGTCCGCCGACGATCGCTGCAGGAACTGCATTTGTGACACGATCCAATGCGCACGAGTTGATTGCGATTGACATAGAATCGGGCGATGTCCGCTGGAGATTCACCGCCAACGGACGGCTCGACACGCCGCCGGCCATTCACCGCGGGCTGTGTTTATTCGGAACCGCGGCGGGTTGGGTCTACGCCGTCCGCGCCGATAACGGCAACCTGGTCTGGAGAATGCGTGCCGCTCCGACGGACGAGCGGATTGTGGCCTACGGACAAGTCGAATCGCCCTGGCCCGTGCCCGGCGCCGTGCTGGTGATGAATGATATCGCGTACTTTGCCGCCGGTCGCCAACCCTTGGCCGATGGCGGAATCCTGGTGTTTGCGGTCGATCCGATGACCGGCAAGCGACACTGGGTCAAGCGCATCGACAGTGTCCCGCAAAAAGGCTTTTACGAGAACTCCGGTTTGGAATTTGATCCCTTCGACATCCTGCACGCCGAAGGTGACAAGTTGGCAATGTCACGCTGGATTTTGTCACTGGACGGAAAAGACATCGACGTCGATAAATGGAACGCGTTTGCGAAATTGAACACCGGCAACGGTGACGTGTGGGTTCCTCGGGGAAGTTGGACCTACGGTGCTCGCCATCAGCATCGGTTTAACGGTGAAGCATCGCGTCGGCCGTTGACTGTTTTCAAAGACGACAAAGTCTTTAGTTCCCTGGACGGCAAAACCGAAGTTTTTCGACGCGATTTTAGCGCCGCTGATGTCGAATCATTTAACAACAAATGGATCACCGGTTGGGAGGCCGCCAAAACGGCCAGGGAAGGTGGAACTCCCTATCGAAATTATCGTGTTTCCACGAACGCTGCTTGGGTTCATGACCCCTTCGTCGATCCCGATCAGGTCAAGGAGGAGCCCGCCTATGGCACACAACTGTACAACGAGATCTACGCGATGGCGTTGTCAGGCGACGGAAAGTTGTACGTCGTGCACCGAGACGGACGATTGAAGGTCTTGTCGACAGAAACAGGTTATGTAATCAAGGAATCAAAGGTTCCGCCCCCGGCGTGGGACGGTTTAGCGATTGCCCAAGGACGACTTTTTCTGACGACACACGACGGAAAACTTGTCTGCATCGGTGAGTAGTCGCCCCGCGTCGGCTTGACCGACGTGGGCGCACGTTTTGAAGTTAGAACGCACGGCTAATTTGCGTCGTCTGTGGCCAGCTCCGGAAAGACGCTTTCGTCGAGTTCGGCTCGTTTGATGATTGATTTGAGTCGGATCAGAAAGTCGCTTTTGTAATTCGCGACCTGTTGTTCGGTTAAATCCAGGGTCTCGGCGACTCGTTTGTTGCCCCAACCGCGAACGATCATCAGTTCGATCGCTTGCAGTTTTCCCCAATTGCCAGACGATTTCCAGCGATCGATTTGTTCGGTCATCGCGTCGCGTATCGCTTGCTCTTCGATCCGCTTTCGTTCAACGCTACGTGCGATTGAACTGGCGACACGCCCGCTGCCTTGCAATTCTATTTCCCCTGCCGAACTGGAACGACCGTGCATTTGCAACGAAGGTCGGCGGCCTTCACGACGCAGGTGGTCGGTCAACTTGTAGGCACAAATTGAAAACAAGTAACTTTCCAGCGGGCGTCCACCGTCATAATTTGGCAAACTGATCAGGAATCCGACGAAAGCTTCTTGGACGATGTCTTCCGCGGCGGCGGCGTCTCTAATACGGCTCCGCGTGTAAGCCAGCAGTCGGCCTTCGTACCGATCGATCAGAGCTTGCCAAGCATCGGGGCTTCCGTCGCGGATCTGTTTGACCAGGATTTCATCGGCCGAAGGCTGGTTGGATTGGTTGGAATCTTTCATGCAACATCGGTAGTCGGCTGGAGTTGGTCGATGACTCGTTTCACATTTTCGACGGCTTTCTCACCGGCATGGCGTCCGGCTTCGATCAACGGGTCGACGGCGTGGAAGTCTTCGATTCGAAATCTACTGGTCTGGGGAATGATGATCAGGTCACTTTCTTCGCGATGCAGGGCGCTGGAATGACGGCGACTGATGTCCATCGTCCTAAGCAGCGTTGACAAATATCCGGGGATTTTTAAGTTTCCATTGCGATCCATCGCATAGTCGGTTGCCAGCGTGGATCCGACGTCGACGGAGATCACGTGATCACAACCTTCGCTTCGCAACACCGACGCGGGGACATTCATCAACACGCCTCCATCGACCAGCATCTGGCCATCGTGAATGATCGGCCGGCCGAAGACGGGATGGTTGATACTCTGCAGGACGGCTTTTACCAGGTCGCCCGACCGGCGGATCTGTTGCTCGCCGCTGATCAAATCCAGCGTTGTGATCGCCAGCGGCAAGTCGGCTTGTTCGAATGTCAAATGGTCAAGATAGCGACGCAGCTTTGTTTCGAATCGACCGCCCCGAAAACTGTGCAAAAGAAACATTCGGCGGGTTGCGGCCCGGGCAGCCAGAAACTTCGGCGGGATCATTTCCTTGCGAAAAAAATCGCCCACTTCACCGGGCGCGAACCCGGCACCAAAGGCGGCTG
>JAGQPO010001104.1 GCA_020426665.1 Planctomycetales bacterium | reverse complement strand
TTCATGATCCCGATTCCGCCAACAACCAACGAGATACTCGCCAACAGCGCCATCATGGCCATAAACATCAGCCGCGTGTTTCGAGCTTGTTGTAACAATTCCAATGGGACACCGATCTCAAAATCGACGAACAGGTGCGTTCGTTTAAGAGCCTGTTCGACCGCATGTCCGGTCGCGATTGCATCGTCCTGGTCTTTCAAACGAAGCGTGATCTGCGAGACCGCGCGTCCGCCGTTGTTGCCCGTCGAATACGCTTCGCCGAAGCGGATCCAATACGTTTCCAACGGGATGTAAACGTTGTCAGAAAAATCTTGCCCTGCGGAAGTCCCTTTGATTCGTTCGATTTCCGCTCGAGGCTTCGTCACGCCGACGACTTTAAAGAAGTCGTCAATGATATGAATCGATCTTCCGATCGGGTCTTCATGGCGGAAAAGTTTCTTTGCGACTTGGTAATCCAAGACGCACACATTGGACAATGTTTCGGCATCGTTGGGAGTAATGAACCGGCCGCTGAGCATTTCCAGTTGGTACAATTCGCGATATTCCGAAGTGCACGCATTGATCTCGCCCTCCATCATTCGATCCAGATAGCGAAACTCGCGACCGGTCCTGCGATAGAACGGAATCGCTAACGTGATCGACGGAATCGTATTCTCCAGGTGTGTGCAATCTTCTTCCGTCAAACCGTAATAGTAGACTTTGGTCTTAACTTGGTCACCCGACGGCCGCGAAGTGGTGACCAGGATATTATTGGCGCCAAGTTGTTCGATTTGCTGGTTGGCTTTGTGTGCGATTCCTTCACTGATCGCGAGCAACCAAATCACGCTGGCGACACCGATAAAGATCCCCAAGACGGTCAACATCGAACGCAGCGGATGCATCATCAAAGTCTTCATCCCGACTCGGACATCACGCAATCGCAGCAGCAACCTGCCGGGAGCATTCCCATGCCGCGCCCGTGTAGCCGATGAACCGGGCAACAGAAAAGGATCGGTTTGAGAAGCATCGACCGTTGCCGGCGGGCGCATCCGCTGGTCGGCTTCGATCACGCCGTCACGCAACCGGACGATTCGTCTGGCTCGCAACGCCACGTCCTCTTCGTGAGTCACCATCACGATCGTACAGCCTTGGCGATTCAGTCGATCAAACAGGTCCAAGATTTCGTCGGTCGTGACGGTATCCAGGTTCCCCGTTGCCTCATCGGCAAGAATAAACTCTGGTTGGTTGATCAGACTTCGGGCAATGCCGGCACGCTGTTGCTGGCCGCCGGAAAG
>JAGQPO010001103.1 GCA_020426665.1 Planctomycetales bacterium | reverse complement strand
TCACCAACTGGGATTCGCATTCCGAGATCCTGAAAACGCACGCCATGCAGGCTGAAATCATGGATCAGCCGACGGCAGCCTTACTCGCAGATCTAAAACAACGCGGCATGTTAGAACACACGCTGGTTGTTTGGTGCACCGAGTTCGGGCGGATGCCGTTTCTGCAAGCTAACGGAACCGGTCGTGACCACAACCCTGATGCGTTCACCTGCTTCCTGGCCGGTGCGGGAGTGAAGAAAGGGTTTAGCTATGGGGCCAGCGATGAGTTTGGGTTCAAGGCCGCCGAAAACCCAACGGAGGTTTACGATTTCAATGCCACACTGCTGCATTTAATGGGTCTCAATCACGAACGATTGACCTATTACCACAACGGCCTTGAACGCCGACTGACCAGCGTTCATGGTCATGTTGTTCGCGACGTCTTGGCTTAGCCACCGCCACCAATGCGGTGCCCAATCATTTCAAAATCAACTTTACTTTAACCTTAAGCGGCTTTGCTCGTGAAATATCTACTTGCTCTGATCGGGTTGGTCATGTGCTGCAACGCGGATGTGCTTGCCCAATCCGATCGGCCCAATATTGTCATCATTCTTTGCGACGACCTAGGTTATGCCGACGTCGGATTTAACGGTGCCAAGGATATCGTGACGCCACAGTTGGACCGGTTGGCCGCCGCCGGTACCGTTTTCACATCGGCATACGTCGCACATCCGTTTTGTGGTCCCAGTCGAATGGGATTGATGTCGGGGCGTTACCCGCACGCATTCGGAGCGCCTTTCAATCTTCCCAACGCAGGCTTGGGAATCGAATCATATAACCGGCAAGGTATCGATCAAAGCGAAACCTTGATCAGCACGGTTCTGCAGGACGCCGGGTATGCGACTGCCGCGATTGGAAAGTGGCACATGGGAATCGAAAAGCCCTTTCATCCCAACCATCGCGGGTTTGATGACTTCTACGGATTCCTTGGCGGCGGGCACAAGTACTTTCCGGCAGATTACCAAGGAGTCTATGAACGTCAAACGAGATCTGGGAAGCCCAGCATCAACGACTACGTTTCACCACTTCAGCGCAACGGCGAGGATGTAAAGGAAACGGAGTACATGACAGATGCGCTTTCGCGAGAGGCGGCGCGTTTTGTCAAGCAAGCATCGGCATCCGAACGACCCTTCTTTCTGTACTTGGCCTACAACGCGCCACATTCTCCACTGGAAGCCAAGGACGAAGACCTGGCTCTTTTCGAGAACATTACTGACGTGAAACGGCGCACTTATGCTGCGATGGTTTATGCAGTGGATCGGGGAGTCGGCAAGTTAGTTGATACACTGACGGAGACCAACGCGATCGACAATACACTGATCGTTTTTTTCAGTGATAACGGAGGAAAACTGGGGTTGGGTGCCGACAACGGACCGCTGCGTGAAGGCAAAGGTAGCACATTCGAAGGCGGGTATCGGGTCCCGATGTTTTTCCACTGGCCCGACAACGTCCCCTCAGGAGTCCGATTCGATCACCCGGTGACTGCACTGGATTTCTACCCGACCTTTGCCGGTTTAGCGCATGCAAAGATCCCAGACGGCAAGCAACTAGACGGGAAAGACATTTGGCAGAACGTCGTCGCAGGAAGCAACCCGCGTGCGGGCGAAACGATCTTTGCGATGCGACATCGTGATGGATTCAGCGACGTAGGAATCCGACACGATCAATGGAAGGCGTGCCGGGCATACAACGCACCTTGGAAACTTTTCGACCTTGCGAGTGATATTGGCGAAACACGCGATTTGAGCGCGAAATATCCCGACATGCTACGCCAAATGGTTGCGGAAGCGGAACGATGGAGCCACGAACAACCCACTCCGAAATGGTTCGATAACTTGAAAGCGGAAAACAAGTGGAAGACGTCCGGCATGCCCCATTTCGACCAAACATTCCGAGTTCAAGGCGACTGAATGTGGTCGACATGGCGAGGCAACGTCCGGCGGCGATCCGAAATTGAAGTTTCCGACTGAACAACTTTCTAATCATTATTCATCGATCATCGAGAACCACATGAAACTCTATCTTGCGATCGCTCTCGTCGTGCTGGGTGTTACCAGATGCGATGCATCGGAAAAACCTAACGTACTGTTTATTGCCGTGGATGACTTACGTCCCGAACTTGGTTGTTATGGTTCGCCGATTGCCGTCTCGCCCCATCTTGATGCGTTGGCAAATGACGGATTGTTATTCAATCGAGCCTATTGCCAACAAGCAATTTGCCGACCGTCTCGCGCCAGTCTGATGACCGGTGCACGTCCCGAAACGACAGGGCTGTTTCACAATTATGTCTCGCTTCGGGAACTTCAACCGAACATCGTCACCCTGCCGCAACACTTTATTGCAAACGGTTACGAGACCGCGTACTGCGGAAAAATTTTTCACCCCGGTGACACCGACGAAGAAAATTCGTGGAGTCGGAATCCGGTGAAATCGGTCAAGGGACTCGATCAACCTGTTCCGGGTTACGCGTTGCCGGAAAACATCAAACTCCGGAACGAGAACATGAAGGAGATGCTGGCCAAGTACGGTGAAACCGCGCGACGAGGTCTCGGAAGCGGGCCTGCGTACGAAAGTGCGGACGTTCCCGACGCTGCCTATGACGATGGTTACAACACCCAAATCGCAATCGCCACGATGAAAGAGATGGCAAAAGGCGACAAACCCTTCTTCCTTGGAATGGGGTTCAAGAGACCGCACTTGAATTGGACGGCGCCAAAGAAATACTGGGACCTGTATGACCGCGATGCGATT
>JAGQPO010001102.1 GCA_020426665.1 Planctomycetales bacterium | reverse complement strand
TTCCTACCCACAATTTTCCTACCCATAATTTTCCTACCCGTAATTTTCCTACCCACTATTTCCACATCTCATTCTTACTGCCGTACTGAAACGAAGCACACCTTCTTGAGTGAAATATTGATCCAGTTCACGGCATCAAGTCCGCTGTGTCGAAGCAGTTTCGATAAGTTGCTTTCGTAATCGTCAAGGCCTGCATTGAGGGCAGTAATACAGAACGCTTCATTTTCGCTCGACATGTGGAACCTTTGTCGCCCTAGGACATATCCATCGCGACTCATTTGAATGTTCCGAATGACTCGCTGATCTCCGCCCAATAGATGGGTTGCAGCTTGCAGATACAAAGAAATGGAAAGTCCGGTCCCCCAGTCGCGAAGCGCGCCAGTCATGATGGATCGTAGATTTGAGTGGTCAGTCCAACGCTGGTCATCGATTTGAAATTGTTGGCGTTCACATCGTCTGGCGGGAGCGTTGACAAAACGCGTTTCGACAGATTGCGGCCGAAAGTTAATGAGTTTCCCGCGTTCGACATCCAGTAGCAACAGATAGTTTAAAAGTTGCATTTCGTGTTCGACCGTAAGTTTCGATGCAACCTTTACTTCGTAGATGCCGCGGTTCTGCACAATCAGATCGACGTAGTAGTGTTTGCGAAACGATCCATACTGGACTTCAATCTGGACCGCGCGCTGATTGGTAAAACCAACGTCGCGGAGTTGTTGCGAGAAAAGATTCTGGTAGATCGATTCGTCCGCCAGTCGTCCCAAATTTCTATGAGTCGCGAACGCCTGATTCATGATTTGATAGTCAAGTTCGCGGAATTCAGCGGTCGCGAGACTTCTAATCGCACAGGGGCAGGAGATCACCATGGCAGGTCCTTTTGTTTGATCCAAGTCAACCACTGGATTCTGCCGACTTGCTGACTTCTTGCAACCGCCCATCTCTTAGTTGCTATCAATGCAAGCAAGTGTCCTTCGGTTCGCTGCCGGTGACAGGGAAGCCCGGTGCCGTCGGTTCATCGTTCATCGCTAGATTCACGGTTATGAATGAACCTCAGACGTTCTGCGAGTTGTTGTCCCACCCACCGCTCCTGCAACCCTCGCAGAATCGTGATGCGTTTTCCGCTGCGGGTTCGAAACATCACGCGTTCGTCATCAGTGGCTCCGTATTACTCAAACGATTGCAGTTCGTCCGGCCCCGGTGTCCCATACGCAGGATCTTTCGCGCGGATGTACAAGTCTCCGCTATCCAACGTGCGGACGTCTAACGGTACGATGGTCGTTCCACGTTCGTTGATTGTTTGCGCGGTACGACTGAGGTCGCGCGTTTGGATGTCTTGAGAGTCTAGCGGTGGAACGTTCCCATTGAAGAACGCTGTACACCACCATTTGCCCGATGGGTCTTGGAACGGGGTGCCGTGACCGAGGAATCGTCCGACGAACTTGCGCTGGCTGTAAGGTCCCGTGATTTTATCTGCGGTGGCGTAATACAAATTGTAACTGCCGCTGCGCATGTTGCCGGTCGACCAACCGGTTCCGAACAGCACGTATTTGCCGTTTATCTTTTGGATCAAGCAACCTTCGTGACCCATCTTTGCGGTGTCGCCGGATGGCTTGATCGTGATCGGCGCGGATGCCAGATCCGATAAATCTTTCTTCAGTGGCGCGATTTCCGTTGCTCCCCAAACCATCCACCACGTTCCGTCATCGTCTTTGAACAGCGATGGATCATGGCGTCGGCCAATCTTGTCGCCCATCGGGTTTTCCCATGGACCGGACAATTCGCGACCGCGCGACAAGGAAAGGTTGGCTCCTTTGACCGGCGCCGGACTGGTATGCACAAGTGCCCAGCGATCGCCCAACCAATGAATCTCGGGCGCCCACAATTTCCATTGTTCTCGGGGCGTGGCTTCAAACAGCTCCGGCTTGGACTTCGCCCAAATCCCATCGTTCATCGTGAAGGGAGAACCGAGTGATTCCCAGTGTGCGAAATCCTTTGTCCGCCAAACACGCGCCGTCGCGCCGACCAGACTGAGCGGCCCGAGTCCGGTGTTGTAGGGATCGGATGCCTCGCGCGGATCGTCGGCATCCGGTGTTGTACCGGTCAAGTAATACCAATCATCAGGCCCGCGGACGATATATGGGTCACGGATCCAACCTTCTTTGACAAACAAAGCTTTGTCGTGTGATCGCAGGCCCGCTTCGATTTCTTCGGCCGGCAACGCCCGTTTGACCTGCGGCGGAATGGATGGCTGCGTCGGTGGTTGATGGGCCAACTGGTGAATCAAACGAGTTTCTTTCGCGTCATAGGGTCGCCCGTCTCGATGAAAGATGTCATGAAACCACGGATCAGGTTCTTTATCGTATGGCTTGGCCCACGAGTCCCACGGATAAATCGTTTGCGATCGACCATTAACGAACCCCCAGTTGTATGCCGCAATTCGATGTTCGTGGAAAATGGGCAGGATGCCCGCGAATGTCGAATCGTTACCGCGTGCCATGTACTCGGTACACAAAACGGGGCGACCGATTTTTTCGAGCCCCGTCACCAGTTCCGTTGTTTTGGCCGGAGGAGCGTAACTGTGAAATGAGATCACGTCCGAGTTTTCGATGCATGACTGCTGGTAGTCGGTCGGTTTTGTCAAGTAGTCGCCGACCCAAACGCCAACCGTCAATGGTTGTGAAGGCCCGATTTCGCGCGCCCAGGCAAACGTCTTTTCCATCAACTCCAGCGCACGCGTCTCCTTCACACCCTCGTCTAATTCTTCCTTGGTCCCGTTGCTGCCGTACGAATTGCGGTTCGGATTGTTCGGTTCATTGAACAGATCCCACACCAAGACACGGGCGTCGTTTTTGTAGCGACTCAAGACGGCCTGGACATAGGGTTTCAATTGGTCCTGTTTTTGCGAATCGTCCAAAAACTCTCGACCGGGCGATTGAATCCAGCCCGAATTGTGCAGCCCCGGCCTTGGTTCAGGTTGTTTGCCGGCTTTGGGAAAGGGATGCCAAACGCCGTCGAAGAACACGAACATCGTTCGAATCCCGTTCCGATCCGCGATCTGCAAATATTCGTCGACACGTTTCAAAAACCCATCCGGATCCTGCCGCCATGCGATGTCGTGCAAAAACACTCGCATCGTGTTCATGCCGATATCCCGAGCCCAACCGAGTTCTCGATTGATGGTTTCCGGGTCAAAGGTTTCGGCCTGCCACATTTCCAATTGGTTGATGGCCGACGAGGGAACATAGTTTGCGCCGACCGGCCACTGGACATCGTCGTACCAGCGATTGGCACGATCCTCCGACCAGCGACCGTCACGGCTGGCAAACGAGGCCAACGCGGGCAATTCGACAGACTCCGATGGAGTGACCTGACAGGCGACAATCGTCGCGGTGAAGTCGTTGGGTGCTTCGTAGTCACCCGCCGCACTCAAGTCATCGGTGCCGACTGAGATTCCGTCCTTGGGCTGGACTTCAATCAGTCCTGGAGACGCGA
>JAGQPO010001101.1 GCA_020426665.1 Planctomycetales bacterium | reverse complement strand
ACCGTTTCCCACATGCGGAGTGTACCGCGGTGTCACCACGTCGACAATTAGACTTAGTCTGTCGAGAGCAAACCGGTTTTAATTGGTTCGCAACCTTTTCCATACGGATTCACATTTCGAAGCCTGTCGATGTCGCGATGGAACCCTGTTTCGCCAGTCACGTCCGGCAGACGTGGTTCCCAAGGCCGACACTCCCTGTTCAGGGGGCCGTTGAAAAGTCGGTTTTCCGTACGTTCCCATTCGATCTGCTTTCTGATCGGGTCATCGACCGAGCAGTGTTCGTCCTCGCAAGATTCAATAATGTGAGGAATCAACGCCACGATGATTTCGGTTCGGGCTCGGGATGTTTCGCGCCGTTGGAAAAGTTTTCCCACATACTTGACGTCGCCCAACCACGGCATCTTCTTGATAACCACACGATCGTCTTCCTGGATCAATCCACCAATAATCATGCCCTGGTGGTTGCCCAGCATCACTGACGTTTCGACTTCGCGTGTGGTTTCCTCTGGTAACAGTGTTTCAGGATTAATTGCCCCACTGCTGACTTTCGGTTTAACGTTTAACAGCACGCGATTGTCGCGGCTGATCGTCGGTGTGACTTGCAAAACGACCCCCGTGTCCAAGTATCGAACATCTTGAATCGTCGACGTTTGGGTTACGGTCGCAACCGCAAAACCAAGTTGTTGCCCAACCTGGATCTTTGCGTTTTGGCCGTTGACGACCATCACCCGCGGCGTGGCGAGCGTTTTGGCGTCGGTGGTGGTTTCCAGCATCGTGATCAACGCATCCAGATTCTTGCTGTCGATTTCGGCAAAGAAAAACGGATTGGTCGAAGTCGCAATGTTATCGGTGATGCGGAAGCCACCAGTTCGAAACTCACCGCCGAGCAGGTGTTCAAAGTTGACGCCGTGCTCCATTTCGTCGCGTAGTTCGATCTCCAGAACGCGGGCCTCGATCATCACTTGGCGTGGCGGCTGGTCGGCTTGAATGATGTAACTTTCGACCTGTTCCAAAACCTCCGGCGTGTCGATCACCACGATCGCTTCGCGTCCCTTGCGATTATCTAATTCGTCGACCGTTGACGAATACGCGCTGCCGATCGATGACAGTAATCCGGTCACGGTCGGTTCGACAAGTTCCGAACGCGCAAAGTCCAATGGGAAAACGCGAAGTTGACGTGATTCGCGAGGCAGGTTGTCACGCGGATAAACCAGAATCACGTTGTCGTCTCGCTGAATCGACAATCCACACATTCGCACCACGCTGTTGAGCGTTTGTTCCGGAGTCAAGCCGGAAACATTTGCCGTGACCGTGCCTTCGACATCATTTGCGACCAGAATGTTCATCTTGTAGCTCTTGGCCAGCATTTCAAGCACGGTGCGGACGTCAACGTCATCGACGCTAAGCGTCACATCACTGCCACCTTGGGGTGTCGGCAGCGTTTCAAGCCTGGCGTCCCGCTGGCCGCCAAGCTGGCCGCCAAGCTGGCCGCCAACTGTGAAAGGCCACTGCATCGCGAGAGTCGCTTGCGGTGCGGCGGCTGGTTGCGCGGGTGATGTTATTAATGTTGGTGTTGGTGTTGATCGATTTTCCGACGTCTCCGTGGTCTCAGGTTGCTCCGACGGCAGATTACTTGACGCGGCGTCGACGAATTGCATCTCCAAAGTCAGGGAATCTCGCGACGCGTCCGACACTGTTTCAGTCGTTGGTTGCAACTGACCGGACGGTGCCGATGGTATTGTCGTGGAATCCAGTTCTGTGACGTCGTCGACCTCAATCGGCAGCGCGGTTGATGGCAAATCGGCTACCACGACCGCCGGAATTGTTTCAGGTGGTGCGGCAGGTTTCGGCGGCAATTGCGGGAACGGCGGAGGCTGTGGCAATGAAGCCGTTTTGTCCACAGAATCGACGACGGAGACCGTTTGATTACTTGCCAGCGAATCGTCGATCACGACAGATTCCAACGGCGATTGAGTTGCGTTAACGCCTTCTTGGGATGTCGATGCGGGATTCGTTAGGCTGACTCGGTTTTCGGTTTTTTCGGCCAAAGGTTCTCGACGTACGTTTGCGGCCTTGGCAACGTCAATTTTGGTTACCGGTTCCGCGGAGCTTGATTGAACGTGATCGGCAGGGGGACGCGCAACGACAAGTGGTCGGTAACCCAAATCATGATCGACGGTCGCTGACGATGTTGGTTCGTTGAGACCGACTTTTTTCGGTCGCAACAATGTGACCATTCGTTCTGTCGCGTTGTCGTCAGACTCCTGATAGGTCGTCACCTGAACGCGTCGACGAGATTCGGGGTCTGTCTCCGATTGGGCCGTTGCGTTGTCGATGGTGGCCGCACGTTGCATCGCGGCGACACGTCGTCGGGCCATTGATTCCCGTAACACCATGCGCGCCCGCTCGGTTTCGATCATCGCATCATAAAGTGCTTTCAACCGCGACGCTTTGTCGATCCGGTTGAGTGCATCCAGGTTTCCCAGCGCAATCGCGCCATCGACTTCCGAACGTTCTATTTGGGAACTGATTCGTTCGAATTCCAAGACGCCTTGATCGTCCGACGCCTGTGCGGTGTGCGGGCAATGAATCATCGTGCAAGCGACCGCCAAGATGAAAGCGCCAGCCATCGAGCCACGAAACAACGAGAACGTTAAATCGGTGGGGCGGGCGATTTTTAGCTTCAAATTAAGCATCGGGTGACTCGTAGACCGGGACCGTCAGGCACATAGGGACCGCCGGCGCTGGTCCGGTGCGGCCTCCTGTACCGCTCGGATCGGTCGATCCGGCTGTTCGGGTTGACCGGGACAATCGGTAAGGCGCGAAAGCGCGGGTGGGCCGGTCGTTCGTCCCTCAGGACCAAGATGAACCGCAGTATCGATCCCGCTTGCCCCGCCGTTAAACTTGGCCGGTCTCACCAAATCGTCACCTGTTCAATCAAATTGATAGCGGTGCCCCATGCTTTCGGCGATCGTGGTCATTCGAACCGAGATCGCCTGCACGACTCCCGAACTCGCCCGCTGGACCAGCAAATGGCCGTTCCGCGTTGGGGCTAAATCAACGGCGTGATGCAGAGGAAAACTCTCGCCATCCCGCCACCCTACCTGTTGGCCATTGACGGTCAAGATTCGATCGCCAGCGACCAGACCAGCGCGGTCTGCGGGACTGGATTGGACCACCGAGGTGATGACGCAACCTGTCGTCGACGGCGACCATCGGACTCCCAGGATCCAACGGCGCTCCACCGCAGATGAAACTTCTTCCAGTGCTGTTTTTGAGCCGACGTGGCTGGCCCGCGATACGGCCGAGGGGCTCTTTTGAGCTTTTGGCGGCTTCTCGCTTGTGCAATTCTCTGCATCTTTTTCCGCCCCTTGCAGACATATCGCTGCACCTTTAGCTGTTTTTTCCGGCGCGGGCGGCTGACCGAAAACCGTTGCCGACAACATTCC
>JAGQPO010001100.1 GCA_020426665.1 Planctomycetales bacterium | reverse complement strand
AGCGTACGGGCGCCGTTGTCGCGGGATGCACAGTGGCTGATCGAGCGCCCGAACGCTCGCGCGAGTCGGCTGATGTCAATCGATAGTCAAGCGGTCAGCGTGTGGCCGAATCGCATGAGATTGCAAGGCGGTTCAGTTGATATCAGCCGTTTCGCGCAAGCGTACGGGCACCGTTGTCGCGGGTTGCACAGTGACAGATCGAGCGTCCGAACGACCGCGCGAGTCGGTTGATGTCAATCGATGGTCGCGAATTGGACGCAATCGAGTGGCCTACGGTGATTCACCGAGCAATCGCGGCAGTTGCCTTAGCAGATACCTCGGCAAGATGGCTACGCAAGTCTGCGTCGCCGAATCGACGGCAACGGTGCCCGTGATGTTTTCGTCCATCGACGCGCCTTGAAGGATCGATTGTACCTGTTTGGCAACGTTGTCAGCGTTCTTCGTTTCGGGGAACCAAACCACGACGGGAAACCGATCGAATGACGCTTCGGAGCCGATCCACCAATGCCTGGGGTCGACCACGCGAACGTGCAAGTTTGCCGGCTGAAGGATTTGCCGCAGCGCGTCCGCCGCCGAGACACCCTCGCCGGTTTTTGGCATCAGTTTCTCGTTGGGTTTAAAGTCCTTTTTGGCACTGTCGTCCCAGTTGATGTAGCAGGTCGCCCCGTTCATCTTTGAAATCTGACGCACCAGCGAAACAAAGGTTGCCGGTTGAATCCGTGTCGCGCCAGAGACACCACTTTCCAACTCGGGCCAAGCAGTCAATTGTTTCTGAAACGTCCCACCCCATCTTGAGAAAGACTCGTCGGACAATTTCCCCGGAACTCCCCGGATACGCCGAATCGCGTCGCAAACCAAAGCGGCCAACTGAGTCGGACCAAGTTCTTTTGGCACGGCGACGACATTCGGATCGCCGTCGGTCTGGCCAAGCAGCAATCTTGCCAACGTCACGGCCGACGCACTCTCCGTCGGCAAATCACTCAAATCCAACAACGACTGGACCGCTTGGTTGAAACGCTCGTCCGTTGGCCGGACGGTGATCGATTGAACATTCTTGTCGAACGTTGATTCGCTTGCTTGGCAAACCTGGCTTAATGCTTGTTCAAGCGTTGGCCAATCCTTGGGATTGGGTAAACTGACGCGTTGTTCGATCGGCAAGCCAACAATCTCGTACGACACCCACTGGATTTCGATCGGTACGCCACTCAACTGGCTCATCACCAGCATCAAATCATTCAGCGGATAACCTTCGGGATCAGCGGCTTGCATCGCAGTCGGCAATCCAAGCGACTGGACCATGTTGATTGGGTCCGGTTGGTCAATCGCCACTTCGATGTCGACGTCAGATTTCGCTGCACGATCTAATTGCAGCTGGTCGATCGTCTTGGGCGCCGGCGCCGCGTTGTTAAACTGCGGCCGATCGAACCCCTCCAGTCCGAGCAAAAGCCCTTGGAATTCTTTCGGCAATTCTTTCAATGTCGCGGCATCCGGCAAAGCATCATTTCCTTTGTCCATCGGATTACCATCCGACGGCGAAAGCCCTTCGAGTGGGTTGGACGGTAGCAACGGGTTTTCCGGAAACAAGTCAGCTGGAGGAACCAGGTTTTCACTTGGCGGTTGTTTCGCGTGAGAATCGGTCGGAATGGCTGGACCAACATCGACGGTTGATTCAGACGCACTGTCCAATGGATGATCTTGTGCTGCGAGCGGGTCCGCAGAACTTTCACCGTTTTCGAGATCAACCGCTGATGGACCCGTCGATTCGGAGTCCGGCTGGTCAACTTTGGCAACAACATCGTCCCCAATGCCGCTGGTTGATCCGCCGGCGTCTTGCTTGGCGACGTGATCGGATCGATTGCGGAACAGAACACTAAACAAGATGGATGCCGAAACCACGCTCGCCAGCGCGACCGAGATCATCATCGCGATTTTTCGCGACTTCGCATTTTTCTGGCTGTGCCACGCCGGATGGGGTGCCGCGGCACGGTCGGTCCCCCCGCCGTCTTCGGACTCTTGATCGGTGCCGACTTCGGCGCTGGGGTCTGGCGTGAAAACAGGCGGTCGCTCGGCAAACCCGCCCGCTGTTCCGGGCGGCGTCGCTCCCAAGTCGGGAATTTCGGGCTTGCTGATCGAATCTTCGGTCAGAGCCCCGCTGTCGACCGGCTGGTTCCCGAGTGCAACTGCCGGTTCGCCGGGTCCCGGGTTGGGGATAAGGTGGACCATCGATTGGCACTTCGGACAGGCGACGATGCTGTCGACCAAATCGTGCCTTCCCACGCGCAGCCGGCTGCCGCAAGTGACGCAAACGACGGAAAATGGCTGGAAATCCAAGCGAACAGCCCCTTGAGCACAATGAGATTCTAGTCCGGGCACCATCTATGTTACCATGCAAACGGGACATTCGGGCGCATTGGTGTGGGCTGGACCGCATCAGAATACTACGATTGCAGCGCAACTTTTGACCTACACTCGGATATTCGTCCCAAAACAGCGTCATCACAGTCATCTCATCCACTGGAACGGAATCTTTTGATCACTCCCATGCTGGACACCCGGCGATATGAAGACCGCGAGCATGTGCTTCTGGCAAGTTTCGCGATGCGCAGCAGCGATTCCAAAGGCCGGCGCTACGATGAACCCGAGCACGATTACCGCGGCCCGTTTGCACGTGACCGTGACCGAATCCTTCATAGCAGCGCGTTTCGAAGGCTGTCGGGGAAAATGCAAGTCTTCACGGGCGAAATGGGAATCTATCATCGAACCCGACTGACCCATACCTTCGAAGTCGCGTCGATCGCCAGAACCATCGCCCGCATCCTGCAGCTGAACGAAGATTTAACCGAAGCGTTAGCGCTCGTTCACGACATCGGGCATCCTCCGTTCGGCCATTGTGGTGAAGATGCATTGAGCGAGTGCATGCAACGTGTCGGGGGATTCTCGCATAACGGTTTTGCACTCGTGATCGTCGAGGAGCTTGAACAGCGTTACGCAAAGTTCCCGGGCCTGAATCTGTCTCGAGAAATCCTGGATGGTCAAGACGTCAGGGCTCACAAGGCGGAAGCCGCGGTGGGACGATCGCCGTTGTTAGAAGTCCAGCTCGTCGACGCCGCCGACTCGATGGCGTATGACGCCCACGACGTCGACGATGCACTGCAAATGGGATTGTTGACGATGCAAGAATTGATGGAACTTGCAATTGTCCGGCGCGCCATGGACTTGGTTCGCGAAAAGTACGGCACCGACCGACTTCGCGAAGAACGTCAATTGCTCGTTCATGAACTGATCGACCTGCAAGTGACCGATTTTCTTACCGAAGCGACCGAGCGAGCGGTTCCGTTCCAGGGTCAATCGGTTGCCGAAGTGAGAGACGCCGGGCTGCATTTCGAACACAGCGACACCTTGGCGAGAGAACGCAGTGAATTGGAAGCGTTTCTGTTTGAAGCCGTCTATCGACACCCACGACTGATTCCGGTCCGACGGGCGGCATACCATCGGTTGCAAGACATGTTTGAAGTCTTGCGTCTCGACCCGTCAAGGCTTCCATTGCGATTTCGACGTCGCTGTGAATCACGCCCCATTGAATCCGTGGTCGGCGAGTACCTGGCAGGCATGACCGACTCGTTTTGCGATGCCCAATACCGATATGCGACCGACGGCAGCACAGGTCCGCTGGCCGATTGGTGATTGCAAACAGGCGCATCACCATCACTCGTGCGCCACACGCTGACCGCCGGACCCATCGATTGACATCAGCCGACTCGCGCAAGCGTTCGATCCGTCACTGTGCAATCCGCAATGACGGTGCCCGTACGCTCGCGCTGACCGCCGGACCCATCGATTGACATCAGCCGACTCGCGCGAGCGTTCGATCCGTTACTGTGCAATCCGCGATAACGGTGCCCGTACGCTCGCGCGAAACGGCTGATATCAACTGTACCGCCCTGCAACATCGGCCGACTCGCGCGAGCGTTCGATCCGTTACTGTGCAACCCGCAATAACGCTGTCCCTGCGTCAGAGCTTTGTTCCAACTGAGAATTAGGGTTTCGCTACCCTAAAAATTGGAACAAGATGCTGACGCAAAACAGGTAACATGAAGTGCCCCCCGCGACCAAGCCGGGTCATTTTGCCATCCACACAATAGACTTGCGAGATATCATCGAATCTGTCGACCGAGTTCGCTATTTTATAAAGATCCCTGCTCTGCCTTTACGCGGTGGTCCACTTATAATAATTGCCACTCATCTTCCTTATCAATTTGGTGCGAATGATGTTCGCAGATGCGACTTGCCGATCCCTGTGTGCCCTAATCCTACTGTTTGTATTTTGCCAACGGGACGCTGCCGCTCAACGCGTCAATCCCGCCGTTGCACCTGTCCGTGTCGGCGATCGTGTCGAAGTGCAGTGGATTCGCACCTGGTATCCGGGAACCGTTTTGTCCGTTGCAAATGGCGAAGTCACGGTTGAATATGAGCGAAGCGGGTTGAAGACGACCGGCGACTTCAAACTGGAAAACACACGATTTCCCAATGGCGAAGGCGCTTGGATGATGTGGCGCGACAGCACCGGAAAATTCAGCGTCGAGGCCCGCTATCTTTCACGCAGCGAATCTCACGTGACGATCCGTAAGGTCGATGGCAGCGAATTGGAAATCCCGATCGAAAAG
>JAGQPO010001099.1 GCA_020426665.1 Planctomycetales bacterium | reverse complement strand
CCAACGGTATTGTGTTCGTTGTCACGGGGCTGACAAAACCGAAGGCGAAATTGATTTTGCCAAGATTCATTCCGAGCATGATCTTTCGGCCAACGATGAAATCTGGGAGTCGGCCGTCAGCTTGATCGACGACGGGATCATGCCGCCGGCAGATGAGTTAAAGACCAGTGCCGAAGAAAAAAAGATGATCACCACCTGGTACCAACAAAGGTTTATCGATTCGGTCGCGCCGCATCCGGGCTACTTTAGACCACGTCGACTGTCCGCTCACGAATATCGCAACACCTTGCAATCGGTCTTCGGCTTTCCACTGGAGGTTGCAATTATCGAAGCCGAACAAACCGTGGCCGAAAAGTCCTTGGTGATGAAATTGTTACCGAAGGATCCTCCGGGGCGTTCCGGATTCAAGAACGACACATCGGGCAACCCGCTAACGACGGTTGTGTGGGACCAGTATTCGTACCTGGTTGATTTCGCGATTCACAAACTGTTCTCCCCTGGTCAACATCATCATTTGGAAAAGATCGTCGGTGACATCAACGGCATGTTGTCTCGTCCGCAATCCAAGACGCTGTTGCGCACGATGGCGCGGCGTGCGTATCGGCGCCCCGTGGCCGACGATGTGATTGCCCTTTCGATCACGTCGATCGATGAAGCGTCGACGGAGGATCTTGATCGGACGACGCGAACGGAATTGAAAACCATTCTGATGTCTCCGCGGTTTTTCTATCGCGGGCTCATGATGCAAGCACCCCGCGAACAAGTGGTGGATGTCGACGCGTTCGAGTTTGCCGAGCGACTAAGTTATTTTTTGTGGGCCGATATGCCCGACGAAGAATTGATTCAAGTCGCCGATTCGGGAAAGTTGGAAGACCCGATCATCTTCGAACAACAAATCGATCGAATGTTGGCCTCGCCAAAGTCACGTAGTTTGGCCGAAAATCTTGGTGTGGAATGGTTTTCTCTCGACCAGATCGACAGTGTATCCGACAATCCGCCGGTGGCCGACGCGTTGAAAAGCCAGCCGATCGACTACTTGACTTATCTGTTTACGCAAGACCGACCGATTGTGGAACTGATCGATTCACGGACGGCGTTTGTCAACGCACACACCGCAAAATACTACCCGGACGATCGAAAACAATTGGCCGCGACAAAGAAGCAAGACGGTGTCGAAATCGCGAGTCTACCGAATCAGATGATTTCGCTGAAGGAGAACTTGTACCGAGGCGGTTTCTTGACGATCCCCGGCGTCCTGGCGATGAATCGTGGCCCCGTGCTTCGGGGGACATGGATGCTGGAACGTGTGCTGGGTGAAACGTTGCCCGACCCGCCGGCAAACGTCGGGCAGGTGCCGGCCAACCGAAACGGCGAACAACTGAGTTTTCGGCAACGATTCGAAATCCATCGCAGTAATCGAACCTGTGCGGTGTGCCATGACAAGATCGATCCGCTCGGATTCGCATTGCAACACTTTGACGATTCCGGCGCCCATCAACTGCTGGAACAACCCAGCCGTAACAAACGCAAGGAAAAAGAAAAGGCCGTCGAAACGAATATCGATGCCAGTGGACGACTTCCCAGTGGCGAAACGTTCCAAGACTTCCAAGAATTAAAACAGATTCTAATGACTGGCCAGAAAGACGCCGTCACTGAAAACGTGGTTCGACGTTTTTTGGGGTACGCGTTGTGCCGAAAACTTGAGTACCATGACAGACAGGCCGTGCAGCAAATCATGGCAAACCTTCGCGAGTCCGACGGGACGTTTCGTGACTTGATTCTGGAGGTGTGCAACAGCTTGCCCATGCGTCGGACGGTTGTCCGTTAAGATCGGTGGTGGGCAGATAGATTTTGGCGTGCACGCCACGACCGCACCAGATTGCAATATTGGAAACGGAAATATGAAGTGGCAGATTGATCGACGAACGTTTCTTCGCGGTGCCGCCGGGCCATTGTTACCGTTGCCTTTTTTAAATTTGATGCAGCGGACGGCGTCTGGGGCAGTTGCTGACGATCCGCCCGTGCGATTCGTGACGCTGTTCAAGCCGAACGGAGTTCATCCGCCCAGTTGGAACATCAACGCGGGCGAAGAATTTGATTTCAGAATGTCACCGTTGATGCAGCCCTTTGCGAAGCACAAGAAGGATCTGCTGATTCTTGACAACATGGGTGACTTCGGTTTTTCGTCTCACGCCAATTCGACACGACGATTCCTTTGTGGACATCACCGCAGCACGCACAGTCCTTCGATCGATCAATTAATCGCTGACAAGATCGGCGGTGATACGGTTCACCGTTCTTTGGAATTGACCACCGAAGGATTGTTTCCCAATCAGTTCGGCTGCAGTTATATCTCATACGACCGTAACGGCGACGCGATCCCACGCGAGAGCGATCCGCAACTGATTTACGATCGTCTATTTCGAAACCCGTTGTCGAATCCGGCGAAGCGAGCCGAGATGTCAAGCTTGCTGGATCGTGTCGCCGAAGACGCTCGGTCGCTTCATCGACGTGCCGGAGTCGAGGACCGACAAACGCTGGATCAATATTTGTCGGTTGTTCGCGATGCGGAAAAACGAATCGCAAATCTAAAGGAATCCAATCGCGCCGTCGAAGCCCCCACGATCGAACGCCCCCTTGCGCCGGCAAATCTGAACGAACAAGTCGAATCGATGATCGACCTGATCACGTTGGCGCTTTGGACGGATTCAACTCGCTGCGTCACGTACATGCTGGGGAACAGCAACAGCCGAATGATCTTTGATTTCCTGGGGATCACGCAGCAACATCATTATCTGTCACACTTCTTTCGCAATTTTTCGCGTTCAAATCTTGATGCGTTGCTGAAAATCAGTCTTTGGCACATGGAAAAGTTTGACTATCTGCTGACCAAGATGAAATCGTACAAAGATCATAAGGGGACGTTACTGGATCACAGCATCGTTTTATTTGGATCCGGCATGGGACACAGTGACAACCACACGGTCAAACGCGTTCCAATCATTTTGGCCGGCCAAGGCGGTGGACGGATCAAAACGGGGCGTTACGTTCGATATGCCGAGAACCAGGAACTTGGACGACTGCATTTGGCGTTGCTAAACAAATTCGGTATCAACCTTGATTCGTTCGGACAATCAACACAGCCGTTGCCCGGATTGGATGCGTCGGATTACACGCCTTTCAAGGAACGACCGTTTGAGAGCTGGGTTCGTCAACAATCCGGGACAATCACTGTTCAAGGACGACTTCGATTGTCCGATGATTTAAACGAAGCAAAAATCTTTTACGTCGATGTCGAAGGCCAACGGTCGGTTCGCGTCGAGATCGTCTTTCGTGACTTCCACGATTTCAACTTGGCGTATCACTGCGGAACGCCGATCCAAATGGTCGGCGACGGAACCGAGCGAGGCGGTCAACTGGTGATCACAAAGATCAAGGAATTAAATTCGTTGTTCGGAAAGAAACCGGGCACCCAAGACGGTTGATGATTTCAGGGTAACCGCCTTATTGGGGCGCGGGAGATATGTTCAACGGACTTCCAGTCCGTTGAAACCGGTTGGGGCGACGGACTGGAAGTCCGTCGTACGACCACATCAAGAGCTGAACGGTCGGCCCAGAGCTATTGACCGAATGCCGGGTTTCCGGGTCCTGGACCAGGTCCTCCGAATCCGGGACCGCCTCCGCCGCCCAACATACCGGCCATCGCAATCGCTTTGCCGACTGCGGCGTCGAACTCTTGTTGCGTGTTGGCTTCTAACATCGGTTTAAGAATCTGGTCTGACATGCCGGTGATCATTCCAGACATCATGGCCATCTGTGCTTGTGATTGTTCGAGTTGTTTTTGGCTTTCTTCAAACTGTTGTTTCAAACCGCTCGCGAGATCACCACCTTTTTCCTCCCATTTTTCGGCAAACTCTTTAGGTACCCAGCGTCCTCGATACTTGACCATCTCCATCGGCGTGGAAGGCCCGTTTTGATTGGGAATCGTTACCGTTCCCGTGCTGTCGCTGGTCTGGTTGACTTCAATCGAACTGCGGAATTGCTGAATTGCTTCCGCCGGCAATGCTTGGGCCAGACCCTTCATGTGCCCACCGAATCTTGGACCACGATCCTTGATCCACTGGTCGATTGATCCCTCCAGGATAAGGTCGGCTTCGGAGATGGACCGCGAGTATTCATAGACAAGGCCGGCGGCCGGATCGTAAACCTTTTGAATGGTCTCGTTGATTTGTGGCGGGACCGCCCCCATGTACTGGCTGTTTAAAATGAATTGCTTTTTGCGAATGGCAACTTCGCAAATCTTCATCGCAAGATCTGAGATTGGTTTCGACATCTTCGTCGTCATTTCAACACCGGGCCTCATTGCATCACGCACCTCTTGGCTGTCAACTTGTGCCCGCACGTCATCGGGCATGGCATACCAAAGGACTTCGGGGTGGCCTGCCAACATTTGGTCGACGACAAAATCAACAGTTTCTTGAAGTGAAGCGCTCTCGGGGAACGCCGGCATTGGCGAGACAGGTGGAGGCACCGGTGCGAAATCCGGTTCTTCACGCTGAAGTGACGGCGGCGATGAAACGGACAACGCCGGCGGATTGGCCGGGACGGGCTTGGTGGTTGATAAAGGAGTTGAAGCCGGATTTGCCTTTGCAGCTTGATACAGCTCTTTCGCGCGATCGCGGCTCTCCGTGCTGAGACGGGCGATCGGCACTTCCTTGGTCGTCCCGTCGGGAAGTCGCAAAACGACCGACGTTCCTTTCACCCCGGCATACTCTGCGTCGATCTTGAACTTCCCGGTGCTGTCGGTCCACGTTTCGGCCCGCGCACTGGTCGGCGTTACGAGTAGAAAAAGAGCTGACGCAATAAATAAACAAGCCGATCGAGCCGCGATGGCTCGCCAGATGGAATGGGAATTCATGGAAGTCTCCGGGGTGATGTAAAGGTCGGGTCGGAAAAAATGTCCGACGGTCGCCAAGTCGAAACGATACGATCAGAAACTCGGCCCCATAGGAAGGCAATGAAGGCGCTTTCGATTCACGTTTGTCAGCAGTGAATTGGCGATATTGTATTCGATCCCCCTACCCGCGTTGTCAAAACATTACACTAATGGCCTGTATCGCATTCCACCCCACCCGCACCGAGAGAGTCTCGTGGCCGAACCCGATTCAGCACTGGTATCCGCTATCGACTCATTAAATCGCGGCGATTTTGAGCAGGCCGGCATTCGCTGCCGACAGGTTTTGGAGCACGAACCGGAAAATGCCAAAGCGTGGCATCTGGCGGGAATCGTTCACGCACAGCAAAACGAGCTGAACCGTGCCGTCGAATGTTTTGAAAAAGCGATCCAGCTGCGGGGCGATGTTGCCAATTACCATTACAACCTTGGCCTGGCCTATCAACGCCTGAGTGACTGTGACGGCGCCGCCGAGGCGTATCGCCGCGCGGTCGAAATCAAGCCGGACTTCATCGAAGCCCAGAACAACCTTGGCAACTGTCTGATTGAAAAAGGGGAACCGACCGACGCGGTCGATCACTTCCGTAAATTGGCGGAACTGTTTCCCGACGAAAGTGTTGTTCACTACAACTTGGCAAATGTTCTGCAAGACGCTGGAGAGTACCTCGATTCGATCGCGGCGTTTCGCCGCGCCATTGAGTTAGACCCGGATTTTTCGAGCGCCCGCGAAAACCTTGGCCGCGCCCTTTCGGACGTCAAACGCTATGACGAAGCGCTGGATGTTTGGAAAGCCTGGTTGGATCATGATCCGAACAACGCAGTCGCCAAGCACATGGTCGTTTCCATCACGGGTGAAGGTACGCCCGAGCGATGTGAAGATGATTATGTTCGAGAAACGTTCGACCAGAATTTCGCACAGTCGTACGAGAAACAACTCGAACGGATTCTGTACAAGGTCCCTGAGTTGATCGGCCAAGCCATCAACTCGATCGGTCTGGACGCCGATGATCTTGACATATTGGATGCCGGTTGTGGCACAGGTTTATGTGCCGCCGTTCTGCGTCCACTGGCCGGTCGATTAGTCGGCGTCGACTTGTCGGGCGATATGCTTGACGAAGCGACCAAGCGTGGCGTCTACGATGATCTTCACGAGCATGAATTGACCGGATACCTGAACTCCGGCGTCGGCCCGTTTGACCTGATCGTCTCGGGCGATACTCTTTGCTATTTCGGTGATCTGAAAGAAGTCCTCGCCGGGATGCGGAATTGTTTGAAGGACGATGGTCACGTTGTCTTTACGGTCGAACAACGCAAGATCGACGATGATCCCGACAGTGACTTCGGCAGTGAAACAGAAACACCCTACAAGCCGTATGAATTGCAACCCCATGGTCGATACCGGCATGATGAATCCTACGTCCGCGACACACTTGAAGAAGTCGGATTTTCGACCATCGATATTGCTTACGGAACGCTGAGGATGGAGCGCGGACGCGAAGTCATTGGTCTGATCGTTACGGCGACGTTGAATGCTTAGTGCTGAGTCTAGTGCATCGTCCAGATTTAATTTTGGGGTTGAGTCAGCTTTGTACGACGGACTTCCAGTC
>JAGQPO010001098.1 GCA_020426665.1 Planctomycetales bacterium | reverse complement strand
CTTCGGAAGCGGGCACGGTTGGGCGGGTGCCGGAATGGTTTATTGGAATGCGAGAGCGGAGCAGTTTATCGTTCAAAATCCGCCAACCTCACAAAATTGGGTGATCGGATCGACGGGGACGCTTGTCAACGAAACCCGATTCGGACCGCAACCGCCGGCCACCGTCGACGCGCACTCCACACCGATCGATTTCGGCGACCCGCTGAACCCGACCAGCAGTTTGTTTGTCGCCCAGCACAACCAACGCTTGGCGGAACCGGCGGCGGAAAAACGCGAATACGTGATCGGCGATTTTGACTTGGGTCAATTCGACGGGGCCGGGTCCGTTGATCTGTTGGCAGTCGATCCGCAGTGGATGATTGACGTGACACAACGGGCCGGCGGTACGCCGATTCGTTCCAGTGATGAATCGATCGACGGACAGTATGTCCCGTTCAGTTTTTCGTATTTGTTGGGGAATCACGAGGTCGTCCGGTCCGCCGTCCTTTCTCTCGGGCTGCGAGGCACCGGTGGACCGACCGACGACGATTCGATTTGGATCGAAGACCTGGGGATCGCGCGGTCGTTGGCCTCATTGGGCATCACGGCCCCTCTGTCGACAAGCGATACGACAACCGTAACGATCGAATTGGTCGGAGCCGATTTGATTGCCGCCCAGGACGGATTGCTAAATGCACTGCTCGGTCAAAACATCGTCCTGGATTGGGCGGTTTTGGATCTTTCGGTCGTCGAACTTGATTCGTTCGACTTTGGCGATGCGCCGGCGCCGTATCCAACGCTGCTTGCCCAAGACGGAGCGAGGCACGGGGCCACTGGTCCGCAGCTCGGCCAGACGCGTGACGAGGAGTCCGACGCGAATGTTTCCGTTGGTGCGAAAGGAGATCTGGATGATGGCGTCCTGTTCGGTTCGATCAGGATCGGCGATCCGCTGGCCGGAGTGAATATTGATCTGCGAAATTCGTACGTCGCCAAAGTCGACGCGTGGGTTGATTTCGATAATGACGGTGTGTGGCAATCCGAAGAACAGATTCTTCACAGCGCGACTGTTTTCGCAGGGTTGCAAACGCTCAACTACAATCTGCCGCCAACCGCGCCGTTGGGGCAAACCATTGCCCGGGTCCGCGTCAGTTCGCTCGGCGGTTTGGAGGCAACCGGATTTTCATTCGATGGCGAAGTCGAAGATTATCAAGTGACCATCGCCGCCGCGGTCCCGCCGGCGGTTGATCAGGTAGCGATCAATCATGGACAAGATCAACGCTCTCGTGTGGATCAGTTGTCGATCACATTCAATACGGAGGTCAACGCGCCGATTGAAGCGTTTTCGGTGCGCAACGTTGGTACCGACCAGATTGTCGCGTTATCGCTGAGCGATGTGGTTCAGGATGGGAAAACAACCATCACGTTGTCCTTCTTGCCGGGTCCTTCGGTTTCCGCGGCCGAATCGGGACCCAACTCGTTGCACGACGGCAACTACTTGTTGACGGTTAATGGGACACTTGTCACCTCGGGCGGCCGCACGATGGCGGCCGACTATCACTTTGGCGATGACGCGACTGATGCGTTCTTTCGTCTCTTTGGAGATGCCGACGGAGACCGCGACGTCGATGCCCAGGATTACGGACGATTTGCGCTAACGTATTTGCAGACTCAACTGGCGTCTGAATTCAATCCGGCATTGGATTTCGACGGTGACAACGACGTCGACGGACAAGATTTTGGCCGATTTGAGCAGCGTTTCATGCGTCGAATCGATTTTTGATGCCGGCTTGCCTTCTTTACGACGCAGCAATCAACGCTCAATACCCCATTCCCAGTCGCACCATCCACGTGTCCCCGATGTCGGTCAGATTGTCTTGTGGATTGTGGCGATAGATTAATTCACGTCCACCGACATATCCGAATTCGAAGAACCAAGTTCTCAGACCCGCACGCATTCGTTCACTTTCGCCCCATTCGAACCCGAGTGTCAGACGAATGTCGTTGATGTCGACTTGGTCTTCATCTCCGTTGTCACGTTCGATCGTCCATGATCCGCCACCGTATTCGCCGGAGGCGTACCACCAAACGTCATTTGTGCCAACAGTCGAAAGGTAGTGCGAGTATTTCGGTTGCGGGAAAAACAGGTCAACTTTGGTGAACGGATCGGGCCGCCAAAACAATCCGACGGCGGGCAACAATTTGATATCGACTCGGTCGTAGTAATAGATTCCCAGTTTGAACGTCGAAGCTGGTGTGATGCGAAACGTCCCAAGTCCCTTACCGCGAATTCTTAAACCGTCGTTGTTGAAGACACCGAATTCCGAGAATGCGCCGACGCTGACGCCAAGGTCGGCACCGATAATGCGATTCGGATCGGATTGCCAGGCAAAATCCAAGAAGGCACTGAAAGCGCTTCCCGGCAAATCCGCGTTGGTTGTTTCTTCCGGGCCGTCCCAAAGGTGAAGTGAAAATGACGGTGCGATGTACAGCGGTTGCGTCGAGAACAGGAATTGTGGCACCGCAAATGCGAAAGCGACATCGGTGTCGTTGATCGAAAGGTCTTTTGCGCCGTCACCGTCATACAGAAAGGTGTGTCGAAACCTTGCGCGTTGGATCAATCGATAGGGATTAAATTGTGGGGCAAAGGATGGTGTGCCGGCGAACAGGCCTCCGGGAAACAGTGTCGACGGTGACCCACTGGGATAGGCCGATGAAGGAAAGCCGTAACTCGGCGGCGCGGCGTATCCGGTCGGCGGATACGCGTACGCACCCGAAGGAGCAACCGACGAGAACCCGCCCGCGGTTGATCCACCGAACAGGGTTCCCGGATTGACCAGTGGCGGCGGTTGATTGGCAAGTCCGCCATAAATCGGTGTTCCAAAGGATGTCATCGGAGGCGACGCGGGGGCAAATAAACCGCCTTGCGGCGCAGTTGATGATGCGTCGTTGAACAGCCCACTGCCCAGCAAGGCGGGTGGTCCCGAGGGTTGTACATAGCCGGCGGCGGGGCCGGAAGCGTAGGGATCAAAACCAGACGTCGGCGACGTGGTCAGTCCCGGAGGCGGTGAATAGGTTTGACCGGCCGCCCCATAGTTCGGCACTCCGTAATTCGGGGAGCCGTATTCCGAGGGGGCTGCCGCTACGGGAGCGCCCAGTGGGGCCAAGCGTGTTTGCGGGACGTCGAGCGAGCTGCCGGCGGTTTGCGCGTCGATTCGACGGGAAAACGCATTGAACAGAATTCCTGCGAAAAGTAACGCCTTGAAACCGATACCCATGCATCGGCGGCTTTCACGAAGTGTGAAAGGCCATATCCGGATTCGGTGGGTGAGTTTCGTAAGGCGATTCAATCGGGCACCGCAAAAGCGAAGGGTTCAAGATCGAAAGTTCTCTGGAAACCGGAGATAGCTTCCGCGGGCGGCCACGGTCAAGAGCGAGACCGGCATCTGCGAGACGAAACTTGAACGAATCGGCAAAAGAATTCGCGAATAATTAACCGCTTTTGGGACTCCCCGATCCAGCCTCCGTCGGTCACGATACGTGTTCCGTGCCGAATGTGAACACGGAATGCTGTGCCCCGAAAGTGTCGTTACATTCCCCTAGTGATTCGATAATGGAAGAACTCGATTTAGCCCAAATCGCAAGATATCTGCACCTTACGCCGCCTCAAGTTGAGAAAATGGCGATGCGCGGGCGTCTTCCCGGAAGAAAAGTTGGTGGGGTGTGGCGATTCAACGAGGCGGAGATTCATCATTGGCTTGAGGATCAGATTGGTGCCAGCGATGACAGCGTCGAACTGGAACGCGTCCAACGCGTCGTCGATCGTGTGACGGGTGAAAGCCAGGATCGCGAGCTTCATGAACTGTGTACCGTCGAAACGATCGAAATCCCATTGCAGGCCCGAACCCGTGGTTCGGTGATCCGCGCGATGAGCGACCTGGTCGCAAAGTCAGGCTTGATGTGGGATGCGGCAGCGATGGCCGAAGCCGTAAAAAGTCGCGAACAAATGCACCCGACTGCACTGGACTGTGGTGTCGCGCTCCTGCACCCCCGAAGGCCTCAAACGTCCATTCTGGCCGACACGGTGGTGGGGTTGGGAGTCAGTCGGGCTCCCCTGCCGTTTTCGGATACCGGTCATATGACCGACGTCTTTTTTCTGATTTGCTCTTACGACGATTCGGCACACCTTCGTACGCTAGCCAAGATCAGCCGGCTGATTGCGATGGAATCTTTTTTAGATCGATTGCGAGCGTGTGAAACCCCAGGCGAAGCCTGGCATTGCTTACAAGAGGCCGATGTGTTGTTGTCGGCCTGATGATGCATAACGGAACGGAGTCCAAGGTGCTGAAATGTCGATGCAGATTTGCGACCATGAAAGTGCGGTTGATCACGGGACTCTACTGTGGATCGGGGACCGTGATGCAAGTGCCTACTACCATGCGTACGACTTTTGCGAAACACAGGTTTCTCAGTTGGCGTATCGACGGGATTTGAAGACCGCGTTGCAGCGCCCGGCGACATCGGTCCGAACCATTTTGTGCTGCCGTGACAATGATTCGGCCGAATCAGTACAGCTGTTTCAAGAACTGTGTCGGCGGCATCCAGATGCCAAGCCGCTGTTATTACTTGGACCGCTGTGCGCGGGTTCGCGGCCATCGCCCGGTGATTTGTTCGGCGTCCCGACGATCAACTGGCATGACTGGGAATCGTTTTTACCCGGTTACCTGAGACGATGTGGTTGGGCAAATCAGCCGGTCGAGCGACCGCACAGCATTGCCGTTGTCGCGTCCAATTCCGCAAACGCATCGGCATTATTGTCGATCGCATCGTCCGGACAAGCATCGGCGGTATCGTGTCGGCCGGATCAAATATCGTCACTGCGGAACTTTGATGAAATCTGGTGGGACGACTCGGCGACAAAGGGGCGTTCCTGGAGTGACTTGTTGGGTCAGGTTCGGGAACCCGCCCGCGAAAATGTATGGATCAGCAACGATGTGACGCCACGATCACGTCGCTTGGCGATCGAAGCGGGAATCAGTCTCGTGATTGCCAAGCCGGGTGATTATTCGTTGCTGATCAATCGAGTCGTTGGCAGCGGCACGCACGAGCAGCGGCGCGCGGCGTAAGCAAACACAATGTTACCGACGAGCGCCCATTGCTCTGTTCCAATTCCATTTTACGGTAGCGGAACTCGTCAAGAGTTTCGTGGTGGAGTCAGGAATCGACGAAAATCTTGACGACTTCGTCTACTATCGAAACCCTAATTCTAAGTTGGAACAACGCACTAGGATCGCATTATCGCCCTATTTCTCCGCGAGTGCAAACGCAACCACCGTTGATTTGCTAGAAAAAAAACTCCGAAAACGTCAGATTGGGTCAAAAAGACGTCAGTTTCGGGCGTGAGAGCCGCTTGCGGTGGACGGTTGATCGGAACATGGAGCTCCGTCAACTCTAAGTTTGGGGGTACGACGGACTTCCAGTCCGTCGAACAGTGATGCCATGGTACGACGGACTTCCAGTCCGTCGACAAACTTCGGCGTTAACGGACTGGAAGTCCGTTGTACAAGTATCACCTCGGTCGTGACTGGTCCCTCGCTGACGCATT
>JAGQPO010001097.1 GCA_020426665.1 Planctomycetales bacterium | reverse complement strand
CCGCGACTTGTACGACGGACTTCCGGCCCGCCGAAACCGACATTTGTCGGCGGACTGCAAGTCCGTCGTACCCTGAAATTAAAAGTTGACGAAGCACCAGGTAAAAATCCGCAGACGGAGCCGTGGGTATCGATCAAAATAATACCGAATTCTCCCCACGACCCCGACCACGGGATAATGCCGTTGGATATGGATCTGATCAACAATGATTTTGTAGACTTGCCGTCGCGCTGCCTCGCATTACACAAAGGCGAAAAAAGCGACGGATGTCCTTGGTTCATGAACTGCGGTGTTCGCCGCATCCTTTCGGACTTCACCAACTGGGGGCGCCGTTGCATCGAAAGTGATGTCGATACCGCATGACAGCACGTTCGAGGCTAATGACTATTGAGCTTGTTGTTTGGGAAGCCGCACGTTCCGGCACGGTGGTCAAACACAATTCGACTGAACGCATTTTTACGCCGTCAAAAACGAATTGAACAGCATCTTAAGTGAACGTCACGCTACCGCCGTTTTCAGAATTGGTCAAGCAAATTGAGCCGATGAATTGAAACAAAATCTGTGATTTCTTTGGGCTAGAACTGCGTTTGAAAAGTCTCGCTCAATTGTGCCAGAAAAATGAATCTGCATCAGCATGGCATTCGTAACAAGAGTGGTCGAAATGCAAGGTAGATACGTTAACTTGCAAAAAGCGATCGGCCTGTGAGATCATGAAATGCGAACTGGTCCGCCGTCGCGATTAGAACTTCGAAGGCATCTCGTTGATGATCGTATCAATCGCTTTATCACGACGATCTTCAGTCGACGAGAATTCTGTCAGTAATCCGACGTGGGGAAGTTCGGTCACGCCTTCGGGCGCACCGCCGACTTGCAGCACGGCGACTCGGTTGATGACAATCAGTGCATCCAGGGGAGTGGCGCGTCCATCACCGTTCGTATCAATGTATAGCCCTGGCCACTGCGAAACATTCAACGGATTTTCGAGCTGACTATCGTCGACAAGGTAGGTGCCTCGAGCGATTTCATTGAGCACGACAAGCGCGTCAAGAGGCGTTGTGTCTCCGTCGTTATTCGTATCGAAAACATTGACCAGGTTCTGCCACGGCGTGTTGACAAGGGCTTCAATCGTTTCACCACCACCGTTCTGTTCGGTCGCGGTCACATGAAACTGCTGATTGACAACGGTCGGATCAGTCATGCGCCAGTTGCTGGAGTCGCCGACGACGATTTGGTCGGCGCGATCTGCCTGAACAGAAAATCGCCGCGTCACCGGTGCCAGTTTCTCGATTGCAAGGGCATTGAAGACGACTTCCGTCTGGCTTCCAGAGGATAACTGCAGCGTCGTAAAATTGCTGATGTCAATCAAAGTCCCCGCCAAGTCCAACCGACCAGCGTTACCGATGATCCGAATCAGGTTTTCGCCGCTGCCACCATTTAAGGTGACACCTCCCGAAGGATTCTGTAATCCACTTTGGTAATCAATGACCACTTCATCATCGCCGGCGCTGCCATTGATGTTGATCGAGCCAATACCGATCGCCGGTATCCGTATCAGTTCAAGTTGCCCGAACCGAACGACAAAGTCATTTGCGTCCAGCGTGAACTCCGCTGGCTGGCCGATATCAACTAGATTCGCTTGGATTCCAGCTCCATTGGTCGTATCCAGAATATCGACGATGTAGTCTTCGACTTCGCCATCACTTGCCGCACCAGTTGGGGCCAGTCCGCCCGCCGTGCTGATCCGAAATCGCGCGGCCGTCGAACCGACCGATGCACCGGCAGCGACTGTAAACGACAGCAGGTTATCACCGGTGACGACATCAACGCCTGAAAAAATCTGCTCTCCCGCGTCGGACCAATCACCATCCCGATTAAAATCGATCCAGCCATCTAGTTTTCCCGCTGCTGAAGCCTTCGCAGACATCGCAGCCGTCGTAGACGATGACGCCGAAACCAGACTCGTCAGAATCGAAATTCCATCTTCGTCGGCCCCGTCCCCATCGGCCGCTGCCGTTGGGTTGCCGTTGAGCTCCGTGTCGACGACATCACCTAAAAACAGGCCACTTGGCGCATGGCGGGCGCCATCGTCGGCCAGAAGAACCGGATAGCTTTGCGCGAATCCTGATTGCGCCGCCGATGGAGCATCTCCAAAATCGAATTCACTTTGCACTTCAAAGTCAATGATCAACTGGGGGCGATTGGCAGCCACCGGGTTTTCATGGGAATCAAATCGTTTGGCAGAACCAACCGTCTGTTCATCACCGATAACGAACCATCCGGAATTGCTTGACGGGTCCGCAACCCACGTCATGACATCGTCAATCAAGGCCGCCGAGTTCCAAGCATAGCGGCCATTGGATCCGACTGAAGTGGCGGCACTTGCACTTGAGGAATAATCTCCGCCGACAGTGGTCCATGTAGATGAAGGAAATCGTTGGTGAAGCCATGTCGCATCACCACTGGTCGCAGTTGTCCCAGTACCCTCCTGACCTGGAGCGTTGGACGTACCTTCACCCCAATCTCCCAAAGCTCGGTGAAGCGATACATCGACATTGCCGGAAATGGATCGCGATACGGTCATTTCCAACCGAACGCTATTGATCGTCGCACCGC
>JAGQPO010001096.1 GCA_020426665.1 Planctomycetales bacterium | reverse complement strand
AAAAATGCGAACGGCCCCGACGAGGAAACTCTTCGGGGCCGTTTTTTTGTTAACGCTGCGTCTGCCGTTTGGAACCTGTCCCGGCATGAAAGGCACGGTCTGACGGCACGCGGCATTCATGCAGCACGCATGCCCGTACCGTTCGTGCCTGAATTCCTTCGACGATCCGCTGGTCCCTCGCTCACGCGTTCGAATTGAGATGTTTTACAGGTTTTTCGACTCCAGCCCGCAACAGCACGATTCTGCTATCCTGGTTCGGTGCCCCTCCTCGACCGCCGAGCTTGTTATGACCGATCCCAACCGCCCCGAACCTTTCCTGCCAAAGATCTCTTTACGATGGTTGATCGGCCTGGTCACCGTTTGTGCGTGCGCAATGGGTGTGATTCAACAGGCCATCTCGACGGGCAGCCAGTGGGCAGTTCTTGCCACCGTTGTGATCGCGTCTATCGCGATGCCGGTGCTGATGTACGTCGCGACCTTCGCTTTGGCCAGTTTGTTTTCGACGATCGGGTCGGCCGCCGTCGGACTGGAAAGTCCTGCCAAGATCTACGTGCCGACGACGAAAATGCCCGACACACCATCAGCGGCAACGTCCGCCGTTGCAACCACTCCGAGGCCGGCGATCGAACTGCCACACGATGGACAGCCTCTTAGCGAACCTGATCCTGGGATTCCGTCATGAGACGATTCAAAACAGTTTTACGCGGCACTCCACTGGCGTTGATCATGTTGTTGCTGGGCGCCGGAGCCCCTTGGGTAGCGGATTTAGTCGCGGAAGAAGTCCAGCTGGGTGTCGCTCCGTCAGATCCTGCGAAAGCGGGGTTCACGATGTTTGTGATGTCCGAGCGACTCGGCAACGAAGGGTTTCAACCGATCAAGTTGCAGTTTCGGGCGATCGGAAAATCCATTGATCGACAACGCGACCTGCGCATCTTGTTTCGTCCGCGGACACAGTACGCGACACAAATCGATTTTCAATTCTCCATGGATGTGACGGTTCCCCAGGGTGTCAAAACATTTGAAGCACCGATCTTGGTGCCGCACTTCTATCGCTGGGAAACCTGTTCCGTCCAAATCATCGAAGACGGTCAGCGACTGGGCAAGGTTGCGTCGCAGCTGTCGATGCCTCAATCAGTCAAAGACTGGGGCCAGCACATGTCGATCGGGATCATCGTCCCGCGCGACGCAGCGACATCCGGTGCCGCATGGGCCGGGTTTCCGGATGTGCGATCGATCGTGACCGTATTGGGCGACGGACCGATCACAGACAAACCGGAAATCAAACGGCTGGACGATAAACAAGCACGGACATACGTCGAAAATCTGCAATCGGGTTGGGCGCGATTTCGAATCATCGACGAAGATGAATTGCAAACTTCGTGGATCGGGTACAGCCAACTCGATCTGATCCTGGCACCGTATCCGCTACTTCAACGCATCGAAGCGGAACAGCCCCAACGGATCGAAGCTGTGAAGCAATGGGTATCGACCGGCGGCCAAATCTGGGCCTATGCCGCGCCCCAAAACACGACTGTCGCGAGCCCCGCTGATTCGCAATCACCGGCGCAGCAATCATCGCCCGGCGACGGTCCGGCCGGTTGGCTCGCGGGGCGCCAATCGGATGTGAAAAAAGCGATCCAGTACGTGGCTGATCCAAAGCATGACATGCGATTGACCGAAGGGAACGATCATTCACCGATTCAATACCAGCCCTGGGACTATGGTTCTTATTACTCGAATTCCTACATGTACGGGAATGAGAACGCGACCCGGCAATCGGTTTACGACGAACTGGTCGCGGCAAATCATCCGATGGTGCAAACGCTGAAACGCAACGAAATTGACGGCGCAATTTCAGTGATGCAGTACGGCATGGGGCGAGTCGTCATGATCTCGCAAGAGGATCCGTTTCCAGGTTCGTTTCAATTATGGAACTCGCTGGAAATGGAACGGCAGCGATGGAGCGAGCGAAACGGCGTCGATTACGCATCCGGCAACGACAGCTATTGGGCTTGGTTGATGTCCGCCGTCGGTCAGCCACCGGTGACGATGTTTGTGATTTTGAACGGCTTGTTTGTATTGATCATGGGGCCGGTCTTGTACTTTAGCTTGCGCAGGCGGGCGCGTTTGTATCTGTTGTACTTTCTCGCGCCGGCACTCGCGTTTCTGGTCACGATGGGATTGTTCGGTTACGCATTTGTCTCCGATGGTTTTGACAATCGTGCCCGGGTGCGACAGTTGACTTGGTTCGACGGACGGCAACCGGCCAGGGCAAACGCGGACGTTGCCGAGCCGAGTTTTCCCGTCGTCAATCAATCACGCGAGACCTATTACACGGTCGTCGACAACCAACGCGGACTTCGATTTGACAATCAATCGTTCGTCTTGCCTGTTTTGTATTCGGATCTGATGAATAATTACAATTACCGCCTCGCGGACGACAGCCGGTCCGGCGATTACCTGATCCGCCAAACCGAAAAAGACCGAGTTTATTCGGGCGAATTCCTGCCGACGCGAACACAGGTCCATTATCTGGTGACACGGCCACACGCCGGAAGCTTGCCGATCGAATTCAAGATCGCTGACGGCGTCGCGAAGCTGACCAATCGCAACGAACGAACACTGAAGACCGTTGGGGTTCGCGATGACCAGGGCAAGTATTGGATCGGCACGAACATAACGCCCGGGTCAACGGTGGAGTTAAGTCAAGCCGCGTCCAATGTATTTGCCGGGATCGCAATGATGGTGGTCGATCCGGATTCATCCGACATGCCGACGCCCTATCAAAATCGCGTTTCGATGAATGATCGCACGGGGATGGAAGAACGGTTTCTGAATTTCTCTCGAAACCCTGATAGCGGCTCGTTCATTGCGCTGACGGAGGTGGACGAATCCGAGTATGCGCTGCGCGAATGTGTGCAAGAAGATTGCGTTCGGCTGGTCGGAGGGTTGTTGCCGTGACCGATCAAACGTTAATGTCAAAAACATCCGCAGCAAAACCGCCGGTTCCGATGACGCCGTGGCAAGGTCCGATGATCGAGTTGCAGCAGGTCACGCGAATCTTTGGCACTACACGCGCCGTCGACGAAGTTTCATTTATGGTCCCCCGGGGCAGCGTGTTTGGTTACATCGGCCCCAACGGCGCCGGCAAAACGAC
>JAGQPO010001095.1 GCA_020426665.1 Planctomycetales bacterium | reverse complement strand
CTACCACCGGAACCCTAATTCTCAGCTGGAACAAAGCATTAGTGCCTGCACACCAACACTTGGGCGATTCTTTGTCGCAACGCAGCGGCGACATTCTGATCACTCGTTTTTCTTTCCCGTTTCCGATAGCGCATTCACTTTCTCAATCATCAACGCCAATGCATCGAATTTTCCCATCGTCGCGTGGACCTTCAAGTCTTGAATCAGTGTTTCGGTACGCTGATCGCGATAACCCTTGTCGATAGCGCGTGATGCCAAATAGAGCGCAAGTTCGGGAAAGTCAGCAGTGTTGTCGGTCTTTGCCGGCTTGGTTTTCGATAAATCGGCGGCAAGGGCTTCAAACGTCGGCGTCAACCATGTCACGTCGTCCTGGTCGTTTTTGTTTGCGGCCAACCGCACCAATGCCGCGGCGACGTCGGCCGTATCACCGGCCTTCTGGCTTCGCGAATGGAACTCTTTTGCCAGCTCGTCCGACTTGCCCAACTCGGCGGCGACGTCCGAGAGCATCAAAATCGTGTCACAGATCGGAAGTGATTCGCTGCATGTCGGCAATTGAGGTTCGGCATCGCTGTCGTGGTCATGATCGAGAGTCGCCAAGTCTGCCGGTCGCGCGAGCCTGCTGCAATGCAACAACGGGTCGTTTTCGACTTTGCCGAATGTCAATCGCTTCAAGAACTCATAACGTTTTTCGCCTTGCAGCTTGGACGACTCGAAACAGATCAGCATGTTCAGCGTAGATTCATAGTCTTTGCGACCTTCGCCTGTGATCATCTTGCGGACCAATCCCGATGAATTGGTAAACATCCCGTCGGCAATTAACTTTCTCAGATTCGCCTCGTGGGCACGACTCGAACTGCCGCGGCTGCTGGGAACGCCAAAGCCAAAGAATTGGAATCTCAGCCCCTCGACTTCGTTGCTTAATACGTTTTGGACCATCTTTTGGTCACCTTGATTGGCTGCCGTCGTCAGCACTTTGTTTTGAATTCGACGCAGGATCTCTCGATGGCGATTGTTTGTGTAGCTGTCGGATTCGATCAGCTTGGCTGTTCGTGTCAATAATTCGGAGACACGATCTTTCGCGTCGGCCTGGGCCATTTCTTTGTCAACCATGACCGGCACGAGCGTGCGAATCATCAAATCAATGATGTCACTTTTTCGATAGGATTCTTGTTGGATCTGTGTCGTGATGACGTTCGTGGTTTCAGAGGCACCCGCCGTGGCGTCCGTCGGAGGCAAAACGGGATCCACCGCGGCGTGGAACGCGTCGAGTGCTTCGACCAATCGATCGGGTTGACCCCACGCGACCGCGACATCAACCATCACTCCCGCAATTGCATCTTTGTCAATCGCGCCGTCGAGCCGAGTTCGCAGGATGCCAAACAGATCCTCCGACGTTCCTGCCAACGCGGCGACTCTTGACATCGCGATGGAAACGGACCGGGGATCCAGGTCAGTGTTGGAGGAGTAATTGTCGTAACTGCTGTGTGATGCGATTCGTTTGGCGTACGGATAAACGGTGCCCGGCTGGTTCACCGGCATCACGATCGCGCGCAGCGATTGCTCCAGGGCGTGCAAGGTTTCCACGTCGACGCTGGATGACCGGTCGTCCTCCGATGCACTCGCAACCTTGATACCCAGGTCGTGCCCGATCGCGTCTGAATACAGATCAATAATCTCTAATAAACGCGTGGCCAGTTCGTCTTGCGGGTCTTCCGGCGGGTTGGGTTGATAGTTCTGGTTTTGGTTGATGGCGAAGGCATCGTTGCCTCCGATTTGCACGAGCATTGGACCGTTTTGCAACGCCAATCGAATCGCCCTGGCGGACACTTTGATTTGCCCGTTTTTGGCTGCGATCGACGCAATGTTTAAACAAGCATCGGTCTGTGGTTTTGTCAGTATGGTATCCGATTTGAAGCCGGACTCGATCGAATCCAAAAACTGATCCAGTGATGAAGTATCGGCTCCGCCCATGGCTGCAATGGCAAGTTCTAGACCGGGATCTTGAGTCGCTTTTGCAACAGCGCGAACATAATTTGACAGATCTTTAGCAACGTTTTTGCAGGCCTCGTTGTCACTTTTGGCCCCTGCCGCAACAACGGCGATCAAGTCGGCGAGCGGACGCAGCGAAGTCGCGGCGGGAGTATCAAACGCTGCATCCAATTCGTCTTGCTTGGGCACACATTCCAGCAACGATGTTTTAAGTTCCGCGGCACCGTCGGGATCCAATTTGAACGCAACCAGGATCTGTGTCGCAACGATCGACCAATCCGATGGACGCTCGGACGCCGCCGCGGTCAACTGCTGTGCAAATTTCTCTAGCACATCGCGACCGTCTTGCGTCGATGCTGCCGAATCGATCGCCAATTGGATGCCGGGTTCAGCCCCCGATTGAATCATTATGTCGAGCGGCAATTCCAGCAACTTGATTGCAGTTTCACCTTCGGCTTCCGAGATGGATTGTCCGACCATCTTTAGATATTCGGCGGACGTTTCCGGGGTGACCTTCTTTGCAACACCTTTGGCTGTCTCTTGCGTTCGTTCGATCGGCAAACTGCCTCCCCAACGCTTGGCCTTTGCGAATCGTTCGGGGCTGGCGGCCAGTCGTTGGTAGATCAACAAAGCGTCGATCGGAAACCCTATCTCATCAAGTCTCTTTGCGATCGCGTCGTAGGCCTGGATGTCTTGATAGTCGCCGTATCCGGGGTTGTATTGATCTTCGGCGGAATGATCCGTTTTCGCATAGGCTTCCAGCAAAACCTTTCTCGCGCGACTGAGTTGGCCGTCGTTAACCAAAACCGTGACCAATCGTGCGCCGACTGAGAACTGGACATCGGCTAGCGAAACTGACGAGTCGCGTCCGGCCGCTTCATACATGTCGATCAACAACGCGTTCTTTTCGTCGATACCATCAATCGACTCGATGTACTGGCCTGCCTGCCAAATCAAACCGCCGCTGATACTGATTTGGTTTGCGTTTTCGGCATCAAAGCTCAAACTTGCCGACTTCCGGATCGCATCGATCACCTCTTTTCCCTTGTCGCCGTCGGCCAGGTCAAGCAACTCGGTCAGGAGCAACGCGGTCGGCTTGCTTTTAGGATCTTCTTTCGCCTGGGCCGCGGCCTTCAGAAATTTCTCTCGTGCCTCCGAGTCACTGACCAGTAATTCGAGAGTCTCTTTTAGTGGACCGGTTGCTTTGCCGCCGGAGGATCGAGTGTTCACTTGCCAAATGCTGGACGTCGCGGCGAATGCGTCGTCGCTGCATACGGCGTTGATGACCAATTTACGGATCGCGGGGATCTTAATTCGCTCTTCCGGCGGAATGTATTGTGTGTACCGATAAAAATTACGTTGAACTTCAGAATTGTTCAGAATATGGGTGATGAATTTGCGTTTGGCATCGCTGTAGGGTGTGTCGTTCTTTACACGAATGATCTCATCGACGCGGTATCCCGGAAATGCTTCGGGATCGATCTTCGTTAACCGACGAAACATTTCGTCAACGTCGCCGCCGCGCTCGACCGACCGCGTCATTTGATAACAGTATCGATTCAGTTGTTGAGGGTCCTTTTCGAACAGCGTCAAATAGGTTTCCGCGGCCTGTTTGTAATTTGACGCCCGGTAAAACGTTTCGGCTTGTGAGAGCAGGTGGCGTGGGTCATCAGGTTGGGACTTGGCGATTTCATCCCACAAAACATCCGCCTCACTTTTCCGTCCCGCGGCAACGTACAGTTCCGCTAGCTCGGTTCTCGCGTGATTCGAGTTCGGGGCGGATTCCAGTCGCCGTTTGGCCTGGTCGATCAACGGGTCTAGTCGATTGGCGTTCTTGAGAATCGATACCGATTGCTGGCGATAGTAGTTCGCATTGTTGCTGGAGCCACGTCCACTATTGACTCGGCGCAACACGGTGTAGGCGACCTCGGCGGCCGCTTCTTGATCGCCGCTGGCCAAAAACGCTTGCGCGATTTGCAACTCGGTCCGTTCGTCTCGGGATCGTCCCCCACGCAACCGACGCAACACCGCAGCGGCTTTGTCGGGCATCCCCAATTGCCTCAATTGATCCGCCAGTGCCAATTGGGTATTTGTATCGGTGCGCAATCCGAACAGCCGCTCCGCTGCCTGCTTGGCTCGTTCAATATCACCAAGCTGAGACGCCAGGTTGAGCGCCGCCATTTCCTTGCGTACCAACATTCGGCTGTCCAGTGGATCAAATGAATCGAGTGCCCGAAGCGCGACTCGCGGTTGCGACAGCTCACTGGCAAGCCGCGCCTGTTCGATCCGCAAATCAACGTCGTCGGGAAACTGCTCACAAAGTTGGTTCAGTCGAACGTAACACTCTTGCGGCCGCTTGGTCCACCAATACGAAAACGCGGCCAAGACGTTCCGAGTTTTTTGTTCATGGGTCGATGCGCCGGCGAGCGGTTTTTCCAGATGTGCGATGACTTCGTCGGGAACCGTAAATCCGCGTGGTTGGCCGGTGTCTTCGCCACCCGGCATCAGACTGGACAACTCTCTGACGACGTCCTGGTTTAATAATTCCGTTGA
>JAGQPO010001094.1 GCA_020426665.1 Planctomycetales bacterium | reverse complement strand
AGGTTTCCACTCCGTTCAGGGTGATCATTGCGACCAGGCCAACCATGAATGTGGCCGGAATCAAGCTGGCCGCGAACTTGGCATCGGTTAACCTGGCAGCAATCGTAAAAGTTGAAGATCGAAACATGGATGGATATGGCCATCAGAGATGGGATTGGCTCTGTCAATGTTATACCACTTCTGCAGGGTGATCCGCAAAGAAAAGGTTCGTGTCGCCGCGTCTCGGACACGTAATCCTGTATTTCACGGCAATATTTGGGTGATTTGCCACGTCGCCCAGGTTAAACCGCCGATTACGCCGCGCCGTCTTCTTACGTGTCAGCCTGCCCTGATGCACTTCGACCAACCGCTCGAATTCGAGTGCTCCAAGGTGGCTATCTCCCCGCGGTAGTTCAGAGCGGTTAACATTGCGGTCCATCGATCTTCCGAACCTTATTATTTTGAGCTGTCGAGGATGCATTTTCACTCCTTGCGTTCCACGATCCTTTGCCGCATTTTCGCCGCGTTCATGTTTTCACTGGTAGCGGCGATCGGGATACCACAAGTCGGCGTCGCCCAGGAAGAAGAAGCGCCGGCAGAGGCGGTGACGGCCGTCACAGTTACTCCGGCGGGCGTACAAAGATTTGCAAATGGTGGATGGGCATCCATGACCGTGGTTGGTGTGAATCGGACAGACGACGATGCGGAGGAAGTGGTGTCGATGTTTGTCGGCAAGGACCCAAATCTGCAGTTTTCAACAAAGTTCTGGGTGCCCGCTCACAGCAAGCGTCAATCATGGATGCCGGTCGCCGTACCGTCGGCTGACTTCACCGACGAAGACCGCGTCAACCTGTCGACGATTCGCCTCAGTGGATCGGAGGGCGCGGAATCGTTCACCGAAAACATCAATCAGATGCCGATTTCGGAACGGTCAGCGATGCTGACCAATGGCGAAATCAACACCGGTTTGATCAGCGACCCGAGTGAATTGTTAATGGTCGCGACTCGGGCCGCCGAAAGTGAACGGATTGTTGAAATCGTTAACCTTGCACGAGATTCAATCACTTCAACTCCTAGCGACTTCCCGCTGATCTCTTTCAACTCGGTTTTTCTGCCGCCGACTCACCGGGCACTCGACCAGATGGACCAGGTGGTGATTGCAGGCGATCAATTACTCAACGACTCCGAAGGGATGATCGCGGTTCGACGTTGGATCCGACACGGAGGGCGCGCGTGGATCATGCTCGATCGAGTCAGTCAAGGAATGGTCCAGCAACTGCTGGGGGATGATGGCGCGTACACGGAGATCGATCGCGTTGAACTGAATGATTTGGAAATCGAATTCAAAGACCCATTCAGTGGTCGTGCGTGGCAACCACAGGCATGGACTTCGGAAATCCCTGTAACGATGCTTCGAGTCTTTACCGAAGCCGACGATGTGCCCTGTCATGTCAACGGTTGGCCTGCCGCATATTGGAAGCGTGTGGGTGACGGCGAAGTCCTGTTCACGACCCTCGGCGCGGAAGGTTGGGTGAACGAAAAAACCACCACCAGCCAAGCGTTGAACCAGTTGTCGCGAAGGCTGTTCGAACCGAAAAACGAACCGACTGAATTCGTTCAAGCTCTGGTACCGATCGTAGACGAACAAATCGGATACCAGATCCCCAGTCGCTCCGTCGCCGCCATTGTTTTGGCAGTTAACTTGTTGGCGTTAATCATTTTCGGGGGCATTTGGACACGGCGAAGACAGCTTGATCGCATGGCCGTTCTTGTTCCCGTTTCCGCTCTAGCGACGACCGCGGTGATGCTTGGGATCGGCAGCCATCATGCCCGCTCGGTTCCTTCGACGGTCGCAACCGGCCAAGTGGTTCAGGTGCGCGCCTCAGGTGAGGCCGACATCACGACGGTGCGAGCCGTTTACAGCCAACAAGCCGGGCCGCTTGGGCTGGTCTCGGGCAATCATGTTCTGACAATGCCCTCGGATGTCGATGCGACTTCGGAGACACGACGCTTGCGTTTTGACGACAACGGGACCAGCCGCTGGTTCGGTCCTGATCAACCGCCGGGAGTCGTGCGACATCTGATTTCTGAATCGAGTATGCAGCTGGTGAATCCTATCCGTGTTCGCGGGTCGTTTGATGACCAGGGTTTTCGCGGCACCTTGATCGGGCTTGATGCGGCGACCTGCGAAGACGGATTGATCGTTTCGCTGCCTGCGCCAATGACTTCGGCACGTTTTGATGCCAGCGGGGATTCCGCGCACTTCGTCGCCAGACAGCAAGATCGATTGCCGGTCGACCAATTTGTTCCCGGTGCGATGCTGTCGGACAAACAACGAAAACGCGACGCATTTTTGCGGCAAGTTTTTGCGGAACCCGAAAACAACTCACTTGGTTGGGGACCTTCGCTGTTGCTTTGGACAAGTCCGTTGGATTTAGGAGTCCGATTTGAAGCCCGATTCACCCAAAATGGCCCGGCTTTGATCTCGATTCCGATTCATATTGACCGCCCGCAACCCGGAATTGAAATTCGAATTCCATCAACGTTCATTCACGTCGACACTTTCGCAAGTGAATCGGGGCGTTCGACGATTTATAACCCACGAAACGGAACGTGGCTGAAGGAATTAACCAAACCGTCGGAGACCCAATTGTTGTTCGAATTCCCGCGAGCGCTATCGGAAATGACACTTTCCGGCGTCACGATTTCAATGAAGGTCAACGCGCCGTCAAGGACACTTTTCGTCAAAGCGATGGTCGACGGCGAACCGGCCACGATGTTTGAAAAGGAGAATGCAAACGGTGTGGTTCAGTTCACGATCGACCGGCCTGACGCGTTACGATTTCATTCCAGCGGGGCGCTCTGGCTGTCTTTCGGCGTCTCTGAATCGGCAGGCCAATCTGCGTTGAACCAAGCCAGGAATGAACAGGCCGATCCAGTGGACAACGGCGGTGTCATCGCACCGGAGGTAGACAACACGACATGGCAAATTGATTACGTTCATCTGGATGCAGTTGGACAAATAAAACCCGGCACACAATCATCAAACGACAAAGCGACTGAAACAGGCAAACCGTGACTGAAAAGAAACCCATTATCGAAACGAATGAGCTGACCAAGCGGTACGATGAGTTCACCGCACTTGATTCGCTTTCGATCACCGTGTGCAGCGGTCAAATCCTGGGATTCATTGGTCCCAACGGCGCCGGCAAGACCACCACGATCCGCATTTTGGTGGGTCTGTTGAAACCGACCAGCGGGACGGCCCGAATCGCGGGTGCCGATTGCTTGACCGAATCTCGCAAGATCAAGCATCTGGTCGGATACATGCCGGACGATTTCGGCAAATACAACAACATGCGGGTCAGCGAATACCTGGACTTTTTTGGTGCTGCCTACGGCATCGGACGGCGGAAACGAATGACGCGGATCGATGAGGTCCTGGAAATCGCGGGCGCCGGTTACATGAAGGACCTGTTCGTCGACGCCCTCAGCCGCGGCATGCAACAACGCGTCGCCATCTCACGAACGTTGATGCACGATCCGCAAGTGATGATCTTGGACGAACCCGCCAACGGATTGGATCCACAAGCTCGTATCGACATGCGGGCGATGCTGTTGCGGTTGGCCGAGATGGGAAAGACGCTGATCGTGACCAGCCATATTCTTCCCGAACTTGCCCGTGTTTGTGACATCGTCGCGATGATCACCAAAGGCCGGTTGCGCGCGTTCGGGACACTGGACGAAATCATGCGGGACATCCAGCAACGACGGACGTTTGAAATTCAATTGATCGACGCCGACCAGGTGGACCGCGTCGCCGGACTGGTTGAATCTTGGTCCAGTGGGGCCAATCATGAGTCCGAAATCACGGGCGCGAAAACGGAGGCAATCGTTCGCTTCACAACCGGCCTAAGCGACCGCGAAATCACGCCGTTGTTGACGTATTTGGTTGAACAAGGCGAACCGATCGCCCAGTTCCGCGAGATCCCGACGGACTTGGAAGACGCGTTCCTTTCGGTCGCCAACGAAAGCCAAAATGCCGATGCGGCGCCCGTTCCCCAAGCGGCACAGGCGACGTCATGAGTTCAGCGTTCAATCCCGTCGTTCAACGCGAATTTTTTGGGATCCTTCGATCTCCCAAAGCATTCGGAACGTTGCTCGCACTAACCATCGCGTTTTCGATCGCTGTGCTGATGCGTTGGCCGACCGACGCGACCGTCGACCTTAGCGGAAGCCAGTCGATGCAGGTGTTCCGAGTGTTCGGATACGGATTGCTCGCCGGCGTCGTGTTTTTGGTGCCGGCGTTTCCGGCTACCTCGATCGTCAATGAAAAAAACAGTGGGACGCTGGCGTTGTTGCTGAACTCGCCACTGAGTTCGCTGTCAATTTACTTCGGAAAACTGGCCGGGGTGCTGTTGTTCGCAATGCTGGTCTTGTTGGCCAGTTTGCCCGGCGCGGCTGCGTGTTATGCCATGGGTGGCATCGACCTTAAAAATGGCCTGGGGCTGTTCTACCTTGTCCTCACCTTGCTGGTCCTCCAGTACGCGACGCTGGGGATGCTGGTCAGCAGCTATGTTCAATCAGCCGACGCAGGTGTACGTCTAACTTACTCGATCATTTTTGCGTTGTTCTTTTTGACGCTGGTACCCGATGCGTTCTTTCCAGGCGGGACGGGAGTGATGGGAACCATCGCCCAATGGGCCCGCAATGTCTCGCCGGTTCCGATCGTGATGCAGATCATGGGTCAGGGCGGTATCGGATCACGGGGACTGATCTCAACGCCCGGTACTTTCCCGTTTATCGTGATCACCCTGGTCAGCAGCATGGTCTTTGCGGCCGTCACCAACGCGCGATTGAACTATCGGATTTTTGACCAGTCGCGCGCCCAGGGAGTGATCACGGACGATCGCAGTTTTACGGCGAGATTGATTCGCCGATTGATGTTCGTGGTTGACCCCCAGCGTCGCAAACCGGGGATTCCGTGGTACTTGAATCCGGTGATGGTCAAAGAGTT
>JAGQPO010001093.1 GCA_020426665.1 Planctomycetales bacterium | reverse complement strand
CCTGGAACCTGGAACCTGGAACCTAGGACTTAAACCGCCCGATCCCCAGAAACGACGTCTCAAGAGTCGTGCTGCCATCGATGGCGAGTTGGCTGGCCAGTTCACCGAGCACGCTGGTGAATTTAAAACCGTGGCCCGACAATCCAGCGACGATGACAACCTGTTCATGATCCGGATGCAAGTCGACGATAAAGTTTTCGTCTTTCGTCACCGTGTAGTAGCAACCCAATTGAGCCGTCAGCCGACTTCCCACGCCCGGCAAATAGTTGTCGACAAATCGTTCAACCAACGAGCGATCTTCGTCATCAACACCGCCCTCCAGGGTCGGTCCCGCGATCTTCGTGCCGCCGCTGTGGCGAGCAACCTTGACGCCCGCGTCATCAATCGATGGAAACCCATAATAATAGCCGTTCGGCGTCTCATGGAAAAAACAGGGGAACCCATCGGATTGCCGATATCCCGATTGCTCAGGTGAATACCAATACTGGTGCTTGCGCAGCACCTGTAACGGTACGCCGATCGGTCCCAGCAACGAAGCACTCCACGGCCCTCCAGCGATCACCAGTCGCCCGGCGCACTCGACACCATGGTCGGTGGTAACCGTGACGGCGTTGCCGTCCACACGCCAACTTCGAACGGCTTGTGCATGCCTTAGCGTCGCCGAAGCAAGTTCCGCCTGTTGCAAATGCGACCGCACGCAAGCTTCGACGTTCAAGTACCCGGCGTTCTGTTCAATCACCGCAAGCCAGTCTTCGCGGCCAACGATCCCTGGCCAACGGCGTTGCACCTCGGCAATCGAAAGCTGCTGAACTTCCAAGCCATGCTCGGCCGCGCTCCGCAACACACCTGGGATGACGACGCCATTTGCAGGCCCCAATTCAATCAATCCGGTCCGGTGATACAGCTTTTGCTCGGATGACTGTTCTAACTGATTCCAAAGTTCATAGGCACGACGCAGCAATGGAACATATGCTACGTCTTCAAAGTAGGCTTGCCGAATGATTCGCGTCTTTCCATGCGAACTTCCGAATGGGTGAACCGCAGGGTATTGATCTATCCCTAATACGCGACAACCCGATCGGGCAAGGTGATACGCAGCGGCGCTACCAGCGCCACCGAGTCCAATCACGATCGCATCCCAATTCGCCATCGGTGTCGTTCCCAATTCGATTTGTTCGCCAGACTATTTGTTCGCCAGACCATCTGGCATCAACCAGACGACACGTTCCCCATCCAAATTCGCCCAGCCCTGATTGATGCTGTTTGATTTTGTCAGGTTCATGAAGATTCTGCGCGACCTTTTGTTCGTCCTACAACAGGGCTAGACAAATTCGGTCGTCAGATTTCTGATTTAACGCCGCCGAAATTAGGCAAGTGATGGATCGGCTGCCCCAGGGGCACTGCCGGCATTTGCGGGCGGCTCGAATTCAAATGCAGCTCGTCACAGCACTCGATAACTAATCTCTCATGAACCTCAGCCGCTTCATTCAAATCTGTGGCCTGCCTTTGTTCGCATTGATCGCGGTACTATCGCTGGTGCTGACGATTGTTGCTGTGTTGCTTGTTGTCAAAGCGAAACGCGACTTCTTGCTTTCCGCCTTTCTGCCGCTTTGCTTTCTTCCCCTGATGTTGGCGTCGGCAACTTCATTGTTCAGCTTTCTGTCGTCGATTGAGATTCAATTGAACGACAACGAGGACGCGTTTCGCGATCCGGGGCTGTTGCTGACGATGAATTTGGTGCCGGTCTTCTTTGGCGCGACCGCATCTTTTTTGCCGGCGGTCGTCACAATGCTGGGACGATGGAGTTTGGCGTGGCAGGCCAGTGGAATCAAGCTGCTTCCGGAACGCCAGAATCGAGAATCTGACGGCGGTGGCATCGACCCGGACGCCTGGGTTTCAAAAGAAGCCGACGACTACATCGAACAACTCGTACGTCCACGATAAACGCGTACGATTCGCGGAACGTCGGATTCCGGGACCGACACGAGCACTATTGCGATGGCCAATCGGCAAGCTGAAACTTCATCTTTGTGTTGGCCGTGTGATCGTCGTAATGCCGTTCCATTTGGCGCAGCAATCCGCGCAATGTCCAACGGCTGCCCGGAGCTTGGCGATCCAAGTCGACGTCACGAACCAGATACGCGAAACGGCGTGTGAATTCGCTGACGCGATTCATTTGCCGGGCCTCTTCTTTTCCATCCCACTCCGGATGCGCGGCAACATAGTCGGGCGGCATCTGCTTCGGATTCAGGTCCATCACCGGTATCGTGGGATCGACCTCGTGGTAAATCTGGGAAAAGAACAGCAATTGTCTGCCCATCATGTGTTCGGCGTTCCATCGCGGTGTGTGCGTCCCGTTGGCAGGTCGAAAATTCATTTGCTTGACGCTCAAATCCGCAAAGACGTCTTGCGAAGCCCGGCACGAATTTTCCATCTTTGAAAAAAGTGACTCCAACTCTTCAGACAATTCAAATGGTTTCGTCGACAACTCCAGTAATTCGGTGCGACGATCACGTGACGATGCTTTGGCGATCGCGATGGTATTGTGATCGATTTGCCTAATGCCCTTGGCCGCAGAGATCGCTTCACCGAACTGGCCGGCAACTTGCTCGTCGACGCCTGCTGGCAGAATCAAATAACGCGGGTGCAGTTTGCGGATCCAGTCGACGAGACTTCCTTTCATCGGCAGCGCTGCCCCGTCGGGCATCACGACCAAATCAAACAAGTCGCCGGCTTCTTCGCCGGGCGGCGCCAAATCATTGCCCCACGATTTCGACGGAAAAACCATCCGGACGCCGTCGGCCTGGACGAATAGACCATACGTCTCATCTCCGTTGCGATCAAACATCGACATGACACGGATTGCATTGCCAACAGTGTCTTCTCCTTTTGCCGACCTCCAAGTCGCCTCAGCATCATTCGGCTGCCGTGACAAGACGTGGTCGATGGCGGTGCCGAACGTCACACGTTTGGCACCCACGGGATCTGACGACTGTGATTCCGTGTCGCCGGGAGAGACGATCAACTTGAGTCCCCAATGATTCTCGACGACCACGCTGCCGTCGGGAAATCGCCGAATCGCCAGTGGGTCACCGTCGGCGGCAATGGCCGGCAAGGAATTCGCAACCATCAGGATCAAGATAATAGGCACGCTGCCAAGTAGTATTCGGGTATTGGGCATGGATCAAGAACCGTTGGATCAGGTATTTTTGATGTCAGAAATTATGGAATTCTAAAGCACACAAGACGGCTTCTACTCTAACGCATATGATCATCATTGATTCGATTCAGATCGGGAAAGTGTTTACCGAGGGTGACCCGGAGGCTCGGGACGCCGATACGCGTCTCTGGACCAGTGCCTTTCGCAAGTCTATGGTTGCCAACTCGGTTACGGTCACGGTGTCGGGGATCATCGGTGATGAAGTTGCCGACACAAAGAATCACGGAGGACCGGACAAGGCAGTCTTGTGTTATGCGGCTGTCCATTATCTGAAGTGGAAATCCGAACATCCCGATCTGGACTTTGCGGCGGGCGGCTTCGGCGAAAACCTAACATTGGGTGGCGTGACCGAATCAGACGTTTGTATTGGTGATCGGTACCGATCTGCGGAATGCCTCTTTGAAATCAGCCAACCTCGACAACCGTGCTGGAAAATCGCCAGACGTTGGCAAACCAAGACGCTGACCAAGGAAGTCGCCCAAACAGGCCGGACCGGTTGGTACCTGCGGGTCATTTGTGGCGGTGAACTGATGGCGGGATCGACATTGGAACTGGACAGCCGCCCCAATCCGCAGTGGACCATCGCTCGGGCCAACGATGTGTTGTACGGACGCGAAAAGAACCGAATCGCTGTGCAAGAGCTAGCCAACCTGCCCGAGCTTTCACGCGAGTGGAAAACCGCGATCGTTGGGCAGCAAGCATCTGACGCCAACCCAATCGAAAAGCCCGAGTGACACCGTTTGGTCGTCGCACGTATTTGTTTGGCATCGGGGTAACGAAGGGGCGGAAATCGTCGGTTGATGTCGTTTGAATGTGTCGGCCTCCGGCCTTGCGGTTCATAGATTTGCCTCCGGTGGCTGACGCCACCGGCAATCTCTGTTTCGGCCTCCGGCCTGATCCTAGCGGGATGACCTGGAGGCGGGAGGCCGAAACAGTGACTGCCGAGGCCGTGAGGC
>JAGQPO010001092.1 GCA_020426665.1 Planctomycetales bacterium | reverse complement strand
GAAGTCTGTCGTACCCCAAAATCAAGCATCGTTTGAACCGCAGAGCGATCAACGACTTTGCGGGCGTCGCTCGGTTTTTCTTAGTACGTCGTCCATCATCGGCAAGTCGGTGTAGAACATCGCTGCCGGGTCGATTTTGTGTTCATCGAGCCAACGGTTACGATTCTGGACCGTTTCTGTCTCTGCAAGTCGAGGCAAAACGCCGCCCCAGATCACTACGATCGCAAAGACGACGAAGATGAATTTGATGTGCCGACGGTTCATTCTGCGGTCACCGGAAACATCACTTCGAACATCAGATAAGCCATCGCCAGCGTCAAAACCAGGTTTAGCGTTTGGCCGCAAACGTACAGGGCCAACGGTTTTCCGGTGCGGAAAAACGGCAACAACTGTTTGAAATTCGTATCCAATCCGATGCAAACGAACGCCAAGCAGAACAGCCAACCGCGTATCGTCTTGGTCGACCCACCGACCATCGCGTCGACGATCAAGTCACCCCCGATCATCGAACCATGAATTAGCGAGAATACGACTGACGCGGCGATAAAGCCCAGGACAAATTTTGGAAATCGGTACCAGATTTCGCCAATTCCAGGCGATGGCCCCGTCGGATCTTTTTCGACACGGGCGACCCAGTAGACGGCGACAAAAAATGATGTCACTCCGATTAAGATGTTCTGGATCATCTTGATCGTCACCGCGACCTCGCCAGCTTCCTTTCCAAGTGTCTCGCCCGCAACTGCGACGGCGCCCGTTGCGTCGATCGTTCCACCTAACCATGCCCCGCCGACTTCCGGCGACAATCCCAACGTTTTGATCACCATCGGCATGATGATCATCATGACAACGGTAAATGAAAGCGACAAACCGATCGCCAACGACAACTCCTCTTTCTTTGCTTTGCAGGACGCTGCTGTCGCGATCGCCGCAGAAACTCCGCACACCGACATGTCCGCGCTGATCACCATGTTCAATGATCTTGATTGCATTTTCAGGACTTTCTGTCCAAACGCGTACGTGCTGATCAAAACGATCGGTGTGACGACCCACGCAACACCGATTCCCGGTATCCCAAGCTCCACTAGTCTGCCCATCAGTACGCTGGCCCCCATCAAAACCAACCCGGTTTTGATATAAAACTCGGTCAGCACAGCGGGCTTCAACCACTGTGGAGTCCCCAACGTATTGCTGACGAGTAAGCCAACCAGCAATGCCCATAGCGCATATTCCAGGTTGTATGCATTGATCACACTTTGGCCGGCCAAGACATACGCCAGCGTCGCCAGTAAGAAAACGACTGGAAATGCGATGATAAACCCGATCGCATTCTCGCCACGAAGTTTCATCGCGATAAAAAACAGGACTCCGATTGCAATGAACGCGCCCAAGATTCCAACATAAGTCGACTTGGCAGGCGAGTCGTCCGTCGCAGCAACATAAAACGCATCGATTGGGTTCTGCTTCCATCCCCCAGGCTTGCCCAGCCATGGTTTCAGCGGACTCGTTAATTTAAGTTCAGGCTGATTCTCGTAGTAATTTTCGCGTTCTAAGTGTTTCTCGAAACCCGCTGGGATGACTACCCAAACAGCGGACAGCGCGATGACAAAGACCACCAAAGCACACCAGATGGCCCACCAGTCTTCGGCGGTCTTCATCTGCTGCCAAGTACTGGTGATCGGCCGACGCGTCACAACGTCGTCGTCGGGTGTCTGATTAGAAACGGATTCGGCGGGTTGTTCGTCGGGAGGATTTGAGTTGTCAACCATTCGTTGGTATGCACAGGGATTGACGGCGGGAAATGATTGCAGAAATGCCAACACGGTCAGCAATCAAACCACCAGAATATCAGGTCCGGCAGGCTGATGTGAAGCCAAGTGACTGGACTACCCCGTCAGATTACATTCCGCTTCGCAGAGCATCGAGATGACGCCCGAAGTGGTCATCCAATACCTCCAGATAGGTTTGCGGATGCGATTTCAAGCAATCACTGACCAACGGCCCCCAGTGGGGATCGGTCAGCACGGACCCAAACGTGCAATGCAGGATTTGGCGTCCTGGTTTGGTAAATCCTTTTCCCGCGGGCACATCGGCCCACATTTCCAGATACTCGCTCTCAAGAGTTCGGTCGTCGGCCTGGTCCGTCGTGGGGGCATCGACCAACGTCGCGGAAACGTGATACGTCGCCTTGTCGGTGTTGTATCGGTCGCGCGAAAAGTCGATGATTCCTCGAAAGGCATCGGCGTCGTGACGAGCAACAACGCGTAACGCTTCCAAATAACTGGTACCGGCGGTTTTGACGTGGAACTTTCCAGCCGTCGTTCGCGCCAGAGCCGCATACATCGATACTTTGTCGCTGCCCGAGTGCAGACTCAATTTGTACGGTCCCAACAGAGTTGCGACCGCCGCGTGATCGGCCAGTGACCTTTCCAATGCCGCCAGATCTCCCTTGAAGTCGACGCCTTTTTCAAAGTCACCAATAAACCGCGGCGCGAGGCTGACCAATTTCATCCCGCCCTGCAAACATTGATCGGCGATGATGTAGTGTTCCGATAACGTCGTCGGCTGGTCGGTTTCGTCGACCGACAGCTCGATCTCGTAATCTTGCCCGGCAGCTTCGTTGACCGTGCGAATGTAGTCGCCCAGTTTTAATGCCCGCTGGATGGCTGCACCGTACTTAACGGCAGCTCGCATGCACGATTGCTCATTTAAATCGATTATGGCACCAGTCGGCAGACGGATCGTTTTGCCCACATAAGATGCGTACCAAGGAGCCGATTGTTGTGCCGATGCAAACCGCTCTCGTAGCGTCGGTTCGTCATAGTCGTCGGCTTTTTGGTCGACATCGTCCGACGGGTCGATGGTAAAGAACGTGAAACCCGCAGCGGCAGTGATGTCGACGTCTTGATTCACCTTCAAGTGGTCCGCATCGGCACCAATAGGGCCGTCCCAGCCCGCCGCCTCGGCGGCGTTCATCGCGTCGGACATCACACCCTCGGGCGTCCGCTTGGTCCGAGTCATCTCACGAATCGATTGTTGCGGAAAAATCGCGGTCATTCCGGCACCACAACGTTTCATCGCGGCAACATGTCCGGGAGTTGCCAAGCCGGTGCGGTCGCCGAACCCGAAGCTGGGTTCCAGCCCGAGAGTCGTGCATTTTTTCGTCATTGCAATTTCGATCGATGAGAAAGGGAAGAAGTGGTCGGGGTTGGGCCGGCTAGCTTATTCCCGAATTGAGAATTCATAAAGGACCGAAAATCGGCGAGTAAAGCCGATCAGCTGGATTTCCCCGTGAACTTTTCCATTTCCCCCGATGTCTCTCAAGCAGACGTGGCCAGAGTCCGATACACCTCTTCACTACAGGAACGGTAATCCCAATCAGTCTCAAATGGCAGACTATCCGGATCTGGGCGTTCTTGACGATCGCGGAAAGTTTTCATAATCTTTCCCAAATGCGATGGCGACTTGGCCGAGTGGTTAGGCAGTGGATTGCAAATCCATCTACAGCAGTTCGAATCTGCTAGTCGCCTCTTCTTTTATAGCAAAGCCGATCTGGCTTTCCCGAAGTGGTTGGCAACCACCTGTGCCACGCCATCTGGTAAATTGGGTGACCTAATCCCAAACAAAATGATGCCCCTCGGTTCGCTTTTCCCGCGCAGCCCTATGTCGGTCGTAACGGAAATTCGTATGGGCCAGATCGGTACTCCCAGGAGTGTTTGCCGTGAACAGTGTCACTCAGTTGGCGGGCTTCTCGCCTACTCGGTTGATAATTCCTACGCTTTTGGTGGTTCTGGCGGCAAGTATTTCCGATGGACAAGTTCCTGGCAAAAATGAGCTTGGAGAAAAAGTCGCGGATGACAAAGCCGCCGAAGTGGAAGTAGAAGGGCTTACATTTCGTGAGCCGTTCTCCGGTCTTTCGGCGAGTGAGATCGAGTCGAAGCTAGTCGTTTTTTTGATCACTGACGAAGATCCGTTTGAATGGACCAAGGCAAAACTTGACTCGGCGGATAAGAATCGCTTGGGTGGCGGCCCCGACGTCTGGTGCGGACGAGAATTTCGCCTCTCGTTTCGAAAGCTGATTGCGTCTCGTCCCGATTTAAAAGACCGCTGCATTGCACAGCGCGTTGTTGCGGGCATGCCCGCCAACCTGACCGGCGGCGTCCGTCGGACCTTTCCGCCGCGCGCGGTAGTCGCCATCTGTGACGGTAACTACCGGCTGCTCAGTTATGCGGTCGGTGTGCCTGAGCCCGATGACCTGTTGCGACTGATCGAAGATGCCCAAGAAAACAGCGCTTTGCTGACTCTGAACGAAGCTGATCCAGAAAAACTGGGCACGCAAATCATCAATCGCACCAACGCGAGGGTCCGACGCGTGTATCGAGAATCTCTGACCAAATTAAGAGAGCACATGACGTGGGACGAAACACTTTTTCCAATCGATGACGCATGGATCTCGCGGTACGCCGGTTTTATCGCGGAACTCAATCCCAGCTATTTGTACGACGTCCAACTTCGCTTCGGTTTGTCTGACGCGTCGGACTTGATCCGCTTGATCGTTTTGGAACAGCACATTGAAACGCGCCGCGACTGGTGCGAAACCATCGCCCCGTTTATCGTCGGTCGCCCGATGCGGGAATTAATCAATCCGCTGCTGGATACGACGTGGGGCGTTCCGGTTGTCACAAACATTGACAGGTCGGAGCATCGTGAGGTGCTGGAATGGTTTACGTCCCGACGCGACAACACGCTAATTGTTCTTGCCATTAAACCAACGCATCTTGACCGAAATGTCACTTGGCCGCCGCCAAATGTGGATCGCAACCAGTCTGGTAAAATGGATTGGAACGCTTTAGAAACCGCAATGTCCGACCACCCGTTTCGATCTGTCAGTGCCGAGGAACTTGCGGTCATCCTACGTGAATCTGACGAACGGCCGATCGACCTGCTGACTCCGGTCCGTGCTCGGTACCTGATCTTCGAGCCAAGCAAGAAAGTGGTCGAAGTGATTCGTGAAAACGACGTACCCGGGAAATACGTCAAGCGTCTCCAGAAAGACTAGTGTTTTGTTGCAGCTTGATTTTCGAGTAAGTCGTTGATCGCTCTGCGATCCGGCGCTTTGATCGCGGAACGATCAACGACGATGAACTTGATCTAACCCAAAACTAAACCGGGACGGAACACTTGTACGGATGCGACGCCTTACTGCGCAGAATCGTCAAGCAAACCGTCGCGTCTGAGCAAAGCAAATATATCCTTGACCTGCTCCGGGTGCTCGATCGACACGTCATTCTTTTCGCCGATGTCGGAACGAAGGTTGTACAGTCGCCAGTCGGCTGCACCGTCACGGTTCTTTCGGTACCGAACGAGTTTCCATAATCCACGGCGCACACCGACCGACGTGGCTCCTTCTTGGCTTGCCCAGTACAAGTACTCATGCCGCGTTTGTTTTTCCGGCTCGCCCAATAACGTTGGCAAATAGGAGACCCCATCGATGTCATCGGGTGGTTCAACTCCGGCTGCCTCACAAGCAGTTGGAAGAAAGTCCCAAAAAGCGGATGGCAAATCCGATTGCGAGCCGGATTTGATCTGTCCAGGCCATCTGGCAATCATGGGGACACGGATCCCGCCCTCGTG
>JAGQPO010000025.1 GCA_020426665.1 Planctomycetales bacterium | reverse complement strand
CGTGTGCTCTTCCGATCTTCCCTTTGCGGCCCAGGTGTGGTAGCTTGGCAGACATCGGAATTTGGCCAGGCTGGCCAACCAGCTGATTGCATAGCAGGAAATTGCCGCCGCGATCCAAATGGACTCGTTACCGATAGCCGCTGGTCGTAGCACGACCAATGCGATCAGCAGCGACCAGTAGAAAATGGCGTCGGCAACCGTGTCCAAGCGAGCTCCGACTGCGGAAGTTACGTGCGATCGTCTGGCAAGATATCCGTCAAGCCACTCGGTAAAGACAAGACAAACCGTCAGGGCAACCAATCCGTAAATCTGGTCGGCGGTCGCCAAAACCACCAACATCGGCGACCCCAGGATGCGCAACGAAGTGATCGCGTTCGGAATTGTCAGCCAACGATTTGTTTCAAAGGACTCTGCCACGAACGTTGAACCTATTGATTCGTGCCGGCGGGTGATTTTGGCGACGCGACTTCATCGGGGGCTGGTTGGGTATCGCACTTTAATTCAATCTTCGCGTGATAGACCAACCGCCAGTCGCCCCGTCGTTCGTAGCTGAGAAGCGCAACCAATAAATTTGGGGTCACCTTGTGGCTGCTTTCGATCCCGTTGAGTGATACGTGAATGGGTTGGGAGAAGTCGACCATCTCGGGATGCAGCCAGATCGAGAACTTCTGGACGTTTTCTGTCTGGACCATGATTCGGTTTTCGGTTTCGATCCTTGCATCCACCAGACCGGCGACGACTTTCTGGACTCCCAACTCAAACGTTTGCTTATTAAAGTTCTCGGGAGATTCACCGAAGGCCGGCGGGGGACCGTTAAGGATTACACGATCAAAATCAATTTCTCCATCACCGATTTTGTCAATCGAAATCCAGCGACAATGCGGAGTGGGCGTGTCATCAGTCGCTTTCCAACCATGCGGTGAAACTGCGATGACGTGGTTTGCGAATGGATCGCGACGTGGATGTTGCACCCAATCGGCCATTGCGGACATCGCTTGGGTTGCCGGGCGAATGGCATGATTGCCATCGTCTTCGATGTAAAGGTGCGGTAGACCCAATTCGCGCATTCGGCGAGATGCCGACCGTGCGTAGAAGACGTCGGTAAAACGCGGTCGGCTTTGTCCATCTCGTTTGTCGTTGGGCGATGCGTCGTTAATCCCATGGCGAAGAAACAACGGCAATCCGGTCCAGGCTTTCCAGTGGGTCGTCTTCCAGGCACCTGAGAATACGAATCCGCCGGCCAAACGATCACTAAGGCGTTGACAGAGATGGAACGCGCCGAAGCCTCCCATCGAATATCCGCCCAAAAAAACGCGATCGGTATCGATATTGAAGCGGTAGTTACATTCCTTGATGACGGCGCCTATGTAATCGTCGGCACCGGGAACGTTCCACCGCGCGCCGGTGTTTTCATTCCATGGCGCCGAGGGAGCGACGATGATGAACGGCAGGTCCGCGAAATGTGTCTGTAAACCGATGCTTTGCGAATCACTTTCGGGATCAGACACAACATGGATCGGGTGCTGGCGGTCTGTCGTTCGCCCACCGCCGTGCATGAAGATAATCAGGCCGAATGGTTTTGACGTTTGATAGGCGTCGGGAACAAAGAAATGCAGCATGTCCTGCGAATACGCATCGGCTAGTTCAGGACACGAAAACCGCTGATCGGAAAGGACACCAGAAACGTCTTGCCGGTTTGACGTATCAACTTTGGAAAGGGCGTTGATGACGTCGTTGAAGTTACCCCTGTACGCGGATATCGAATCTGCGAGCTCGCGCCCGGCGAGGCTTGCTTCCGCTACCTCGCGTTTTTCGACAGCTAGGAAGCGGCGGCAAGCGTCCACAATCGCCGGTTCGCCGGCGACACTTCCCAGTGGCGCAGCGATCACGATGACCAGCCATGTAATCAGTCGTTTCATCAAGGCGCACGGGCTTGGGAGGTGACCAAAGTCGTTGATCGCTCCGCGATCAAAACGATTTGCTAAATCTCAAAATGAAGTTGGTAATTCTGGGGGACGCTATGATCGCGGAGCGATCAGCGACTGTGAGGCGGCTTTGGATTCGTAGCGGTCGCGAAGCCGGGCGTGAAAATGACTCGGTTGGGTGATGTCCGCTCGCATGTATTGTCCCGGCGATCCGCCAACTTCTTCACATGCAAATGTTTCGCCGATTGGCTCAGCTCCAAAGACCCGTCGATACAGCTTGGCGTGCCTTGGATGGACAACGGCGTCCAGATGCGTGAGTCCCATTTGCAGGGCCACCCGGTGCATGCAGCTGGTCATTTCCAAGAAGATCGTCCGATACCCAGTCGCTGTGATCCCCGTGCCGAAGGGAGAATGGTCAACCGCCAATCGCGTGATCCGACCAATGGTCGGTGCGCCGACTCGACCGTCACCGTCATTGTCACGCGGTGACAGCAGTGTCACGGTCCCGCAAATCTGATGGGGCGCCGCTTCGTTGCTGGTCCGTCGCGTTCCATCGGACGCTGCCGGTGATCGCCCAAGCCTGTCGCCGTCGGATCGAAAAGCCAAGAAAGTGATCGGTCGCCACATTGTCACCTCCGAAAGCGGATCGGGGCCTCTTGTGGTCGTTGTTGGAAATCGAAGCCGGTCCATGCCGGATGTATTGTGATCAAAGCTATGCAGTCCTGCCTCGCGATAACGATGAATCCAAAACTGCTGGGCACAGGCAAGCTGTTTCGCCGAACTCGCCTGGATACAGCATAGTGATTCGCGGAATCGAACCAATTGTGAACCAGCAGCATTCGCGTGAGTGAGCTCGCCGCGCGTCAGCTGACCGCGGACTTTACCCGAAAAGATTGCTCTAAAGTTTGGCGACCGACCCATGCACTGCTCTTGTGATTCACTTCGTCCTTGAAGCTGACTTTGACGATTGGGTGTGGTTTAGAGTTTTGGACAAGATGCGTCAAGATGTGTACGTAAACCGCAATTGGGTAAGAACTTAGGAGCCCAATTGGTGGTTGACGTTTGAGCAGTGACGATGTGGCGCGCCGCGAAAACTTGGCAGTTGCATTTCTAGTGGGTGGTTTGGTATCGAATGATTCTACGGTCGTGCCTTCGGATCTTGCCAGAAAGGAATCGTCATCAATGATCGGACAAAACCTTACGTTTCGCGAAAAGGAAACGCTTCTCAACCTGTTAAGCGTGGATCGGTTTCGCTTGAAGATGATCTATTGGAGCCTTCCGACGCCGACAATCAGTGAAATCGAAGGAGAGTACGACGCGCAGCTGCTGGATCAGGGCGACGCGTTGGGTTCGTTTGTGACCAGACGGCTGTTTGCATCCAAGGGACCGTGGCTGGGGAAAGCGTTCCGGCCAGTCTCGGAATCGATTGGGCAGGGATACAACGCGTTCGGAACCGCCGAAGAACGCGAGGCTTTGTTGCCCATGAACACCTACATCGATCATTCTCTGATGGTCCCAGGGTACTCGTACATCCTGGATTATCAGCGGCTGAATCGCGGTCCGATTCGTTGGCTTCGTGGAGAGCTTCGGATCGCCAGCCCGAGCATATTGCTGGGGATGGGAATCTTTGGGCCGCGTTCCCGGAAGCTCCACAAACTCCGCCGAGTGATTCCGTTTGTCCTGGTGCGAAGTGATCGACCGTACTTGGATCAGGTAATGGCGGCGTAATCCCCGGGCGCGTCAGCATCAAAGTTCGCCGCTGGTGGATCGCTCTTGACAGAATCCACCAATCACAGCCCGAACGCGTCAGCCCAGCTTGCGATGCGCAACCGGAATCCACACCGGATCGAGGCTTCGCGAAAACTCAAACGCTCCGAACATGACCGCCGTGAATACCAGATCTCCGGCAATGGTATAGCCATAGAATGGGATCGCATTGGTGAAGCATGCCACCAAGCCTTGGATGTTCGACGGGTACCAGGGGCCTAGCCAAACGCCCAGATTACTGACGACAAAGAACAACGTCGAAGCTGCAATAGCTGCCAGCGGTAAATGTCGCCAATTCACCTGGCGATCAATTCCGTGCGAGCGGACGAATCGACCGAACGGTACGGCCAAGGTTGCACCAGTGTAAGTCGCTACCATGACGAGAGGATTGTAAAACCCCATTGCAGGGATCCCAATCGCTTGGGCGACCACGTCACTGATCAAAAGCGCTGCGGCAGGAACCAAATACGCCCGTTTGCCCGCAAAGTAACAGCCAGCAAAGAGCCCAAGAGCACCTAGGCAAGCAAAATTTGGCGGATGGGGCAAAAAACGTGTCGCTGCAATGGCAATCGTCAGCAAATAAATCATGGTCAACCAGTCGTAAGGGGAGTCAATCCAAGCTTACCAGGGTTAACGATCGCGTCCCAAAGTGTTTGACGCATCGTCTTATTGAAAGCCGGCTCCCGTTGTACCGATTCTAACACCGCTTCGAAAGACCCGGTGGCCCCCAAATCGCGTTAGAAATGCGGGCCTGTTGGGACGCGTCGCAAGTTTCGCACGCGGCGAACTGGCCCGGTCGAAAGTCCTGACGAGGTTCGCTAGGGGATAATGATGACCGCTTTGACGATTCCCGCCGCTTGAGCTGCCGCGGCTTTGCGCTGATAGGGGGGCCGTTGCAACAACGCCGGTGCGCATGATCCGGCCCGATAGTAACCCAGTGAGTACTGGCACTCACAGGGTGGATTGATCGCCGCTTGATAGGGAAGCATGAACGCTTGGGCGGCAAACCGGCCTGCACTGACCAATGGCTGCAGATGGGGATAGCGTTGATGGCCGTGGCGTTCCAACATTCGGTCTTCAAAATACAGCGGGTGAGAGAACGTGTTGGCAGCGGCCCAGCGATACTCGTTCCATTGCCACGGCAGTCCGCGCTGGATCCCCGATTCGGGAAGCGAAACCATGGGGGACGCATTTCCGTCACGAAATCCAAGGGGAACTTCGCCGTTGCCGACTGCCGACGTGCTGGTGGTCAGCGCTTCGATTGGAGGCAACACAAAGCGTCCCTGTTGAAGTGATGTCTTGCGGTCCGCAAAAATTGACCGGTTGGCAACCTGATCGGTCGAGTTGCCCTGTGCGTCGTTGGGGAAAGCCAGATCCGAATCCAGGCTGCTCTTTTTCTCGTCCAGAATCTCCAAGGCGTTGCGAAGAGTCTTCTCGGAATCCGTTTCTGGTTTGCCGGCTTTCTCACTCTGGACTTGTTCACCTTGGACCAGCGCGGCGATCGAAACCGGGGGGTTCAGGATGTACGAGGGGACATCGTCCAGAATCGGATCGGCTGCCGTTGCGGACTGGTAATCACCTGCAGAAGCCAACGCCACCATTGCCGCGATTCCGCCGGCTGCGATCCATTCGCGTCCCAGCGTCAATTTGGTTTGCGCGAACCTTGATGGTGCTGATTGAGGTTGTACGAAAAATTTGCCAAGCTTCTTTAAAATCATCGTCTTCACCGCGTGCTCCGCATCGACAGACATCCAGAATCAATCCCATTATCTGATTCGACCGATCGGACACGAAGCCGCAAAAAACACGCGAGAATGTGTAAGACAGGAACAACGGTCAATTGCGTTGCAACCACAATGACCCGTTTCACTGCCAAAATCGACAGGACCGTTAAAGTCCGACGCGGTCTCGGGGACCGCCGACGAGCGGCGCCGCTTATGAACGCTCCGGTTCAGCCGACAAAGTTTTACTCGTCCGAACCTGACTTGTCGGACTCTTTGGCGCCGGCCTGTTTTTTTTCCGACAGCGGTTCGAACGTCATTGCGGCACTGTTCATGCAGTAGCGTTTTCCGGTCGTCTCTTTCGGCCCGTCATCAAAGACGTGACCCAAGTGGGCGTTGCACCGGCTGCAGTGCACTTCCTTTCGCGGGTAAAAAAGATGGAAATCTGATTTCAATCCGACGTGATCTGGTTTGATCGTGTCGTAAAAACTTGGCCAACCGGTTCCCGACTTGTACTTCGTGTCGCTGGAGAACAATGATTGTCCGCAGACAATGCAGCGGTAGATGCCTTCCTTTTTATTGTCCCAGTACTTGTTGCGAAATGCCGGTTCGGTTTCTTCGTTTTGAGTGACTTTGAACTGAATCGGGGTCAGCATCTTTTGAAGTTCGGACTTTGTTTTCGGGGTGTATGGCGGCTCTTCGATTTCATCCTCTTCATCCTCGTCGGATTCGTCCGCGGACTTTTTGCCCGACGAAGTTGCTTCGGAGGCGGTGTCTGAAACAGCGCCGGAGATCGCGTTGGTGAAGAAATCGCCGTTGCCGCTGTCGTCATTGTTGCCTTTGCCGATCGCGCTGCCGGTCGGCGAATCCTGGCTGTTGACGGAGGCGGCAAAACAGGCGACCAATGCGATTGCCGACAACAGACACGTGACTTTTGCCAACGTATGCGAAGAAATGGTCTTCATTGAGAGGTTCATATTGACTCCGTCTGTCCGGGCGTTTCTTTCGCTATGATCAACTTTCTATGAAACACGCATTCCGGTTGCTCTGTTCCGAACGATTATATGTCAGTCGTCCAGCTAAGTGAAATTTCTCTATCGTACGGCCGACAGCCGATCTTGGAATCGATCGACCTTTCGGTTGATTGGGGTGAATATCTGGTCGTTCTGGGGGCCAGTGGGTGCGGAAAGACGTCATTATTGAGAATGATTGCCGGGCTGGTCATGCCGACGGCCGGTGAAATTCGTTTGTTCGGGGAAAATGCCCAGACTCTCGCGCCGCGAAATCGAAAGGTAGCTCTGGTTCCTCAACAGGCCGGGTTGTATCCACATTTGACGGTCCGAAAATCAATTTCGCTCGGGATTCGCGAAAAACTCTCCAGGCCGGATCTCGCGAAGCGAATCCGCGAAGCTGCCTCAATTGTCGAACTGGACGAGATGTTGGACCGATTGCCGCAGCAGCTCAGCGGCGGTCAACTCAGACGGGCCGCGGTCGCCAAAGCGATTGCCAGTCGAGCGCCGATTCGGTTGCTGGACGAACCGTTGTCGGCGGTGGATGCAAGTTTGCGATTCCCGATCGAAAGCGATCTCCGTTCACTTCACGATGCGACCCCTGGCGTCACGATCCACGTCACTCATGACGGCGCCGAAGCAAAGCGTATGGCCACTCGAATCGCTGTCATCGAAAACGGCTCAATCTCGCAAGTTGGTACTTACGAAGAAATCGAGTCTGCTCCGACGACTCCCGGCGTCGCCGCCGTTTTGGGGAGTTCACGTTTCATCACTCACGCGATGCGTCGCGCCGAATCCAATTGGACTTCACCCGACGGCATACAGGTTGTTGGGCCTGACGCCAAGGTTGGAACCAAAGCAACGTTGGGATATTTCGAATCGGATCAAGTCCCCATGGACGCCGATGGTGAATCCCGAAACGATCCAGTCGATTGTGACTGGGTTGATGCGAAGGCCGGTATTGTCGTTTCAGAACAACGCCTGCGCTGGTTCGTAGAATCCGATAGCGAATCGCCGTAAATGTCCATCCCCCTCACGCTGCGAGGGGGATGGATCAGCGGTCAAATTCAGGAGCCGAGACTTCTCAGACGCTCAGCTGCAACCCATGCTGGCACCACAGTTGTGGCACAGATAGCAGTTACCGTTACGAACGGTGATGCTGCCACAGTTGTCACAGCTCGGGGCATCGATTTGGAAGCGGGCGAACTGGTCTTGTCGATTTCCGTCTTTGCCGGACTTTCCGTTGCCGCCGTTCAGACTGGCCAACAAACTCGCCCGCTCGGACGCGACGATTGACGATTCGGCCGTTACCGTTTCCGGACCGTTGGCACTGTTGATCGGATCGATCGACGAATGGGGAGTTGGATCCGCGCTGATGCTTGAATCCTTGCTCATGAACGTCAATCCCAACCAGCGTGCGATGTAATCGACAACGCTCTTGGCAATGCGGATATCTTTATTGCTGGTATGGCCCATCGGTTCAAACCGGGTGTGGCTGAACTTATTGACCAGCACTTCCAATGGAACACCGTACTGCAGGGCGATTGAAAGAGCGGTACCGAAGCTGTCCATGATACCGCCGACGGTTGATCCCTCTTTCTCCATCGTGATGAACACCTCGCCGGGGCGTCCGTCGGGATACTGTCCGACGCACAGGTAGCCTTCGTGTCCCGCGATCGTGAACTTGTGCGTCACGCTGGCACGCGTGTCGGGCAGACGTTCACGGCGAGGCTTGTAGACAATCTTCTCGACGGTTTTAGTCACCACTTTTTCCGCCGAAGCGCTTTCGCCCTCTTCGGACTTGGTGTTCAACGGTTGTGATTGCTTGCTGCCGTCACGATAGATCGCGATCGCCTTCAGCCCCAATTCCCAACCCCAGTAATAGGCGTCGGCGATGTCTGACGGGGTGACATCATGCGGCATGTTGACCGTCTTGCTGATTGCACCCGACAGGAACGGCTGGGCGGCGGACATCATCGTGATGTGGGCCCGCCACGAAATACTTCGCACGCCGTTGGCCGGTGTAAAGGCACAATCGAAAATCGGCAAATGTTCGGTTTTCAACTCCGGAGCGCCCTCGATCGTGTCGTTGACGTCGATGAAGGCAAGAATGGTTTTGATTTGCTCCGGCGAATAGCCCAGCTTGTCCAGTGCCGGTGCGACCGTTTGGTTGACGATCTTTAACATTCCGCCACCGGCAAGCTGTTTGTACTTGACCAGTGCGATGTCCGGTTCGATGCCGGTTGTGTCGCAATCCATCATAAAGCTGATGGTTCCGGTCGGGGCCAACACAGTCGCTTGGGCGTTGCGGAACCCGTATCGTTCGCCGATGTCCAGCACGTCGTCCCACAATTTTTGTGCGGCGACCTTTAAATCGGCCGGTCCTTGATCATTGATCTTGTCGACGGCTTCGCGGTGCATTCGCATCACGCCCAGCATCGGTTTTTCGTTTTCGGCGTAACCATCAAATGGACCGACGACGCCGGCCATTTCCGCACTGGTGCGATTGGCTTCGCCGTGCATCAATGCCGTCAATGAACCGCACAACCCTCGGGCCGCATCGGAATCGTATCCCATTCCGCGCGACATGATCAGCGATCCAAGGTTGCTGTAACCCAGACCCAGCGGTCGGAATTTATGGCTATTTCGAGCGATCGGCTCGGTCGGGTAGCTGGCGTGGTCGACCAGGATTTCTTGAGCGATAAAGAACAACCGTGCCGCCGATCGGAATCGCGCCACGTCGAATGAACCGTCTTTGCCGGCGAACTTCATCAAGTTGATTGATGCAAGGTTACACGCCGTGTTGTCCAGGAACATGTATTCCGAGCACGGGTT
>JAGQPO010001091.1 GCA_020426665.1 Planctomycetales bacterium | reverse complement strand
CCTTGAAAGCCCTGGACTGGAAGTCCGTCGTACTCGAGAAGCGATCACGGTCGGAACACTCGACCGGGTGCGTGGTCGGGTCGCTTGGATCAGACCCGACGAACCGCTTCAAAGAATCCACGCCCCGTCGCGAGCTTGATGAACGCGACGCCGGCGGCAAACTGAGATTCTCGCTCGGAACTCCAAACCGTCGTTCCGACGACTGCGGTGCCGTCTGCCAATTGCAACATCAATCTTGACCCGATCGTAAGGGCGTCGGTTCCGACAATCTGGACGCCTGTCATACTGGCCGAAGTGATCGCAGCTTGTGACGTCAGCTGAGGATCGCTTTGCCGAATAGTGACGGCAGCGTTGGTGGCGACTCGCTCGGCAACCCGCCGCGTCATCGATCCCTCGCGAACTCCACTGAGTATCAATTTACCAGGCAAACTTCGGCGGAAATAAAGTCCGCTGCTGAACTGATCCAAGCCAGTCTGTCGAGACCAGCAAACGCGAGCAAGCATTTGAAACGTCTCATCGGACGACAAATTCTTAATCTCCAACATCGTCGACCCGTTCCCGCCCGGGATTGCACGCGGCAAACGATACCGAATCGCACACCCGTTGGTGTTCAGGTCCACCAAGTCCACCGGCACACGTTGAACGACATCAGGCGTAGGTCGAAATGACAAATGACACGACCAGCGCTGGCCCCGGCGATCGTCAAACACGCGAAAGCGAGGCGTGGTTCGGTCTTTCGTCGACGGAACTCCCGCAGAACGGTACTCACCGCTATCACCCACACCTGACCCGCAGGTCCCGGTCGTGGTAGAAATCCCGTTGATTGGTGAATTGCCGGACATGAAAGTATGAATTGGAATCGTGACACATTTTCCAGGTGTTGTTGCCCCAAAATCCACCCACGACTTTACTTTAGCTCGCAGGTTACTTACGCGAAGCCGCTGAGGTGATTTTCGTGAAACATTGCGACAGCCCCGAAAGCCATGTATAACTGGGAATCGGCTGTCCGTTCAGGCGGTTTGTCTTACCAGTATGCGATATGCGGTTGATAATTTGCGTCCCCCATGGAAACGCACCCTGCACCCATTCGACAAGTGGCGTTGCTGATCGAGTCTTCTCGAGTCTATGGTCGAGGACTCTTGCACGGGATCGCCGCCTACGCCGGAGAGCACGGTAACTGGTCGTTGCGACACCAGGAAATGGCAATCAATGCAGAGCCTCCGATGTGGCTCAGCAAATGGAGTGGCGACGGAATTCTTGTTCGCGCCGAAACTCAAAAGATGGTTTGCGTCGTCAAGGAGCTTTCATTGCCGACGATCGATTTGCGTTGCCGTAGATCAGTCGGAGTGATCCCCGGATTTGATACGAACGATGCGTCTGTGGTGCGGCTTGCGGTGAACCACCTACGTGACCGCGGATATACGCGATTCGGGTTTTGCGGATTCGGAGGTGCAGACTACTCGCAGCGCCGCCTTGTCGAAATGAAACGGTATGCGAGATCGCTAGGACGCGATGTTGCCGTTTACGAGTCACCAGAGCCGGACAATGCGACGACGTTTGGCGCTGAGCAGAGCGGTATGCTTGATAACAAAGGTCTAGTGCGCTGGCTGAGATCCGTGGAGAAGCCAATCGGAGTACTCGCTTGCAATGACATTCGCGCTCAACAGATGCTTAACGCTTGCCATGAAATCCAGGTTCACGTTCCCGAAGAGGTCGCGGTCGTTGGCGTTGACAATGATGACGTGATTTGCCCTCTGTGTTCTCCACCGCTAACGAGCGTGGAGCCGAACACGCACATGATTGGGTATCGAGCTGCGGCCATGCTCGAGCGCATGATGAGCGGTGAAGTCTTTGCCAACGAGATCACCTCGATACCTGCACGTCGGGTCGTCGTTCGAGATTCCACCGACGCGATTCCGATTGACGACATTGAATTTGTGAATGCTTATCGCTTTATTCGCGAAAACGCATGCCGGGGAGTCGCTGTTGATGACGTTATCGACGCAGTTCCAATGTCGAGACGAACGCTAGAGCGTCGGATGCGCAACTATCTCGGACAATCGCCGGCCGAAGTAATCGCAGGAATTCGCCTTTCACGTATAAAGGAATTATTGGAGACAACATCCCGCCCATTAAAACAGATAGCGCGGCTAACTGGATTTCATCACGACGAACACATGGCGAAATTCTTCAAAAAGCATGTCGGAACTCCCCCTGGGCGATATCGCAACGAACACCGCCTAAGCTCCAGGAATCCGCAATAAGTGAATGATAGTCGCGATTAAGAGAAGAAGCGGGGCTTGATCACTCGGATTCCATATCATCCGTATCTTCATGGGCTTCCGCGCCGGTGACGGCCGCAAGTTCCGCTTCGTATTTGGCAAAATCATCCGCGGTTGCACCGTCAGTTGCAAGAGAGTTTTGCTTTGATTCACTGCAGCCGGAAGCTGCCAAGCCAATCAAAAATACCATGAGGCAGGCGTGAAGTGATTTCATAACTTTTGTTGTTTGTAAGGAATCGTCGAAGAATGAAATGAGAACGTGACCAAAAGTGTTAATGTGTCCTAAAGAGATTCGGGGCGGATGCCAAGCAATCATCTACTGATTGAGTTGCTC
>JAGQPO010001090.1 GCA_020426665.1 Planctomycetales bacterium | reverse complement strand
TCGAATTGTGTGCCAACTTTGGTGACTTTGATTTGGCCGCCCAAAACGGGCTCGGTCCCAAGATAGAACTGGGGTTCGCCGGGCGTCCGTTTGATCGGTGCGCCGAGAACGTTTTTTACCACCTGTCCATTGCCGTCGATGACGTTCTCGTTCCCGAGATAAACAACCGGATCACCGGGCTGGTGCAAGACGATTTGTCCGTCGAAATCCAGGACCAGATCCCCCGCCGCGTGCAGAAGCCGTTTACCGTCCGCATCGAATGTATCCACGGCACGTTCATACGTCTCTAACACGCCATTGACGTTGTCAGTCACGCCCGTGTTGACGACGTTCAGCCGGTCGGTTCCCGCGAAGCTTGCGCGCCGCTCGATGACGTCAAAGATCTGCAAGCGTTGCGACGCATTGACCGTGATCAACGCCGGAGGAGTGCGGAAGATGACTCTTTCATTGTCGTTGGGGTCTGTGACTTCCCTGAAATCGGGACTTGCGAAGATGCTTTGATCACGTTCAATCCAAAGAAGATCGCCACCCGGCAAGTACGGAACGTCACCCGGAGTTTTTTGCACTAGGTGTTCAACGATAATTCCGGCACCATTAATCAGCACGGCGTTAGCCCACAAATTCCCTTGATCGTTGAAGACAGCCGGCTCGAATTCCTGGATGGCATAGTTGATCGTGTTATCACCGGCATCGGTGAAGGTCAGATTCGGTGCAGTGTTGACGAAGACTCTGGGAAGCGCGGTTCCGCTCGGAATGTTGTAGGAACGCGGCGTGACGATTTCTTGTATGTGTGCGTCGCCATCAAAGACCAACCGGGCGTTGATGGCATCGACCGATTTGGTGACTCGATCATGAACATTGACAACATCGTCGCCGGCACCGCCCAAGATCTCGGTATCACCGGCGATGCTTTCGACATTGACGACGTCGTTGCCACCTCCGAGTACGATTCGGGTCGTGCCCTGGTGGGTCGACGCGATTGTGAACAAGTCGTTCGTGCTTGACGGCGTCGCGTTATCAACGCGATCATCCAGCCGAATATCGAGATGCTCCAGATTCTCGTATTCGATTCCCGTGAACGATTCACCGGACAACGTGGTGCCACTGCCAAGTCCCAACCCCTGCAGTTCATCATAGGAGCGGAACAGCGGACCCGCAGGCGTTACAGGGTCATTATCGTTGGCACCATCACGTTGTGAGAAATTTGAAACGAATACCGGAACCTGCCCGGGAATCATGACCGGGTTCCCTGAGGCATCGAGCTTGTCACGTTGTTGACCGTCGACGGTCTCCTGCTGAGGCACCAACCCGGGGACCATTTTTGCGGTGAACCCGGTCGGCACGGGACCGGCCAAGACTTCCTGTTCATTGTCATCGACGACAAGCTCGATATTGCGTTCCACCGAACCATTGGTGAAGACCTGGAACTTGCGACGATCGTAGATTGGAACGGTGGTTCGAGTCAGCTTGCCATCGGTGCTGCGAACGCCATTCTGGTTGTGAACGATGACTTGATCGCCGTTCTGTTCGAACGTGGTGCCTCCATCGATGATGACTTTTCCTTGGATGCCCGATACGTCATAGACACCTGGAACCTTGTAAACGAACGGAGGCGGATCGACGGTGACCGGCGCGCCGGGAACAATGGTTTTTCGAGGCGGCTGGGGAACCAAGTAATTGATGTTCGGAATGTCGTAGGAATAGGTGATATCGGGAATGATTTGGTACCAATTTTCCCACGTCAGTTTTGACGAGAACGATCCGATCGTCGCGTTGACCAATCCACCGACATAGCTGTTCGTCGCTCCACGCAAGATTTCGTCGACGGCAACACCGCCCACTAACGACCGGGCGTTTTCAGACCAGATTCGTCGTAGTTCCGCGTAAACTGCATTGCGGGCGATTTTTGAAATTTCGGTCCCGAAGGCCAGTTCGGAGAACACGTCCGTTGTGAATGAACGGCGTGGCGGATTGACGGCTTTCGCAATCGGTTCGACAGGCTGAAAGATCGTGACGTCGGGCGGCTGGAACGTAAACTTTGGTGGGTCAAAGACCATCACCGGGTGATCGCCTCCCAGGTGAATCTCGTCATCGCCGGATCCGCCGCGGACCGAAATTTCGACTTCGGGGCTTGAGCCGAGAATGTAGACCTTGTCGTTGCCACCGCCGGTATTCACTTCCAAACGTTCGATCTGGGTGAAGTAAGTGATTCGCCCCGCGCCGGCCACTGAGTTCGCCGTGACGACAAACACATCGCCGATCGCGGTACCATTGATCACGACGGTATCAGTTCCCGATCCACCGTTGATGAACACGGGAGCATTTTCGAGATACTGGTACCGGTTGTTGCCGTCGCCGCCAAAGGCGCTGACGAGGTTGGCGATCTCTTTGTCCTTGTCAGTGCTTGTTGCGGGAATCGCAAAGGAATTGATCACGAAAGTGTCGTCGTGGGCACCACCATGCAGGAACAGTTTGGCAAAATTTCGATTGACTTCGAATTCGTCATCACCATCGTTTCCGTTGATCACCATGATCGCGGAATTACCGCGGGTGGAATTCTTTTCATCGGCAATCGGCACTCCCGCCGGGTACTCAATGGTGCGGTCATTGGGATTGGGGATTTGGTTGACCGTACCGACGGTTGCCTTGTCTTGCCCCGGTCCCAGATTGATCACCGTCAACACAACGTTGTTATCCGACAGCACCGTGTCATCGCCCGATTGCGTGTTGATCGTGACCTGTTCGATTTTCGAATAGGTGATGCGATCGGCATTTGGATCGGACAAAGATTCGGCACCCACATCGATGATCCCAAACATGACGCCGTCGGCATTTTCGCCGGCATCTAGTTTCACCGCGTCGTTGCCGCGGGACCCGTACACGATCAACAGGTCGGATCCAAAAACGCCGCTGTCATTGATATCGATCACGGCCCCATTGCCCGCCAAGTTGATGATGTAAAACTCCGGCTGTGGTTCGTTTTGACTGCTGCCGTTGTCGTTGCCGTTATCCAACGACAATGCGCCGGACCATGGCGTGACGGCCAATGTCTGATTTCCGACGTAGACGATGCCGTCTTGGTCGTTGACCACCATCGCGTTGCGATTGGAATCCAGGTCTCCGCCGACGATCGGTCCTGTGCCGTACAGTTCTGCCCGTTCAAAAATGGGGGTACCCCCGTCAAACAAAGATTCCACCTGCGTCGGGTTCGTTTGACCCAGTGACGGCTCCAGATAGCCGGCCGAATAGCGGTCACCGCGATCGACCAACGTCTCGTATTGTTCGACCGGAAACAACGACGTGCTGTTGTTGGTCGTCTGAGGTACCAGTGGCCCGCCGTCGTCGCCACGCAGTTGGCCGGCAAAGAAGAAGTTGCCCGTCAGCGTCATGTCGACGTTTTGACGTTCGATCAGTGTATCAATGTCGTCGGCCGCGGTGCTGCTGTCGTGAAATTCGTCGATCCCCGCTCCACCGCTGAACGTGTCGCTGCCGACACCGCCGAACAACCTGTCGTTGAAAGGTGTCCCCAACAACCGATCGTCTCCTGCACCGCCGATCATATCCACCGCGATCACGTCGCTTCCGACGCCCGAGCCATCGATCACGTCGTTGCCTTCGTGGCCGTTGATGATCAATCGGTCTCCACCCGATCGGAGCGAGTTGGTCACGGTGAACGTCATGGAAAATGATCCGACGGTCCGTTGAACGTTCAAGCCGATACCGCTGGGATCAATCAAGAAGCTATCCGGGTCCGCGACATGATTACCGAAGACGGTCGACTGGCCTCCGTGGATGGTGACCGTGTCGGGGTCGTTGTCGCGGAGCGGCGATCCGTCGGGATTGCTGAGCGGGACTTCGACCTCCGTGACGATCGTATTGGCAGACCCGTCCGGTAGCACCAACCGCCGACCATATTCGTCGACTCGGGCAAAGCCAGTGCCGTTGAATCGAGCATTGCCGTCGGCATCTA
>JAGQPO010001089.1 GCA_020426665.1 Planctomycetales bacterium | reverse complement strand
ACGGTTATACTGGCCCGCTATGCGGGCAGCGTGTAGAAGTGCTTACGTCAGCATTTTAATTTCCAGCGACACGATCAAACCAGTCACATGTTTCGAATGTTTCTATCATTGGCGATCTGCGCGAATGTAATTTGCCTCACACTGGCAAACGACGCCAAAGTTGCAGCGGACCAAAACCCCGAGGTGGTTCGTGTCTTTATTTTTGCCGGCCAATCAAACATGGTCGGATCCGATTCGAAAATTACGGATGTTACGAATTTCCCGCCCTTCGTTGGTTACGACCAACCGCAACCCGACGTGCGTTTTAACTACTGCATCGGACGTGAAAATAAATCAATCTCCGGCGGCTGGGTTCCCCTGCAAAGTGTCAATGGCATTGTCGGACCGGAACTTAGCTTTGCCCGCGAGGTGAAGAAGACCATCAATGGTCCGATCGCGATCATCAAAATCGCCGCCGGCGGAACTCATCTTGGCGGCGACTGGAATCCAGACGAACCGAGCGGTTTCAAGATGTGTCCGCTTGCCTTACAGGTAATCCGAGACGCGCTCGCCGACTTGGAATCACAAGGCATCCCCTACCGACTGGAAGGGTTCATGTGGCACCAAGGCGAAAATGACATGTTCAACCCGGAATACATGGCCAACTACGGAGCCAATCTGAAAAATTTCCTGTCTTGCATGCGCCGTGATTTAAACGCGCCGAACCTTCGATTTTATATCGGCGAACTTTGCACCAAGACGATCTGGGGAATGGACCTCCGCCCGCGGATGCACGCGATCAGCCTCGGTCAGCAAAGTGTCACTCGAGAAGATCCGCTGGCCGACTTCGTTGCGACGTCTCACGTCGGTGTTGAAATTGGTGGCGGTGTCGGCTTGCACTATCACTACGGAACGCTCGGCCAACTGGAACATGGCGTCAACTACGCTCACGCGTACCTAAAAGCCATCGGGCAAGCCGAAGAAACGGAACGCAAACTAGCATCTTGGCCCTATCCCGCCGGTTCGACGGTGAAGCTGTTTGTCTTGGCCGGCCATCGCAACATGGAAGGCGAACGCAGCTTCGTGCAAGACCTGGAACGCATGAAGGAGAAAACACATCTGATCGAAAACGATCCTGGAATCGCTTACCGCTACAGCCTGGGTGGAGGATACAAAATCTCAGACGGCTGGGAACCGCTTGGTCCGGCAGGCTTTTATGA
>JAGQPO010001088.1 GCA_020426665.1 Planctomycetales bacterium | reverse complement strand
CGAGGCACCGTCTGTATTGACCGGTTCGCTGATGGGAACTTTTAGTGACGTCCCTGACAGCGCACCGCTCTCTACGCTGCCACCCGATCCCGTTGTAAAGTCCACGATCAGCGAACTCGTTGAATTCTCGATGTCAGTCGACTGGTCCATCGAGGCCGACAGCATTGTGTCGGAAATCGAATCAAAAACCGGATTGACCGCAGGTTTAACAGATGACCTTTGATTGAATTGATTTAAGTAGGACCCAAACGTGCCGCGGACGTCGGACTCTCTAGACGATCGCCGGTTGAAGAATTGATTAACGGCTTGATCCAAACGCGGATTAGAGCGGCGAAAGTACGTGCCAGATCGTGATTGCCGCCGGTGGGCGCTGAATGCCTGATCTTTTGACGCACGTACCTTTTCTGCTTGCTTAACGAGTGACTCGATCGAACCCTTGGGACCTTCTCCCCCTGTGTCGGCGAGGATCTTTAGAACACTCGCTTCCCACAGCGAGCCCGGGTGATCTCGACGCTCTAACGACTGCAAAAGATGGTGTCGTTTTTGACGACGCTGAAGACGTTTCTTCTTGAGGGAATACTTCTTAATGCGGCGTTGAAAAGGCGTGAAAGAAAGAACCGACGTACCCCAAGCTCCTTGCCTCGTCATGACACTGCCCGCCTGTGAGAAGAGAATAGAAGTTAGCGACAGTCGGACATTTGACGAATCAAGTCGCCCGTCTGACAACCTCGACCGATTGCTTGCGTAGCGTTCCTCGACGATGTAACCGAGTAACCTTGACTGATTGTCATTGGTGCGAGTGACACCGCTGGTCATCACGAGGTGCGATCTACCCTGCGCAACCGCCACCGATGTTTCTAATGCATGTTGAAAGTCGAGTGTTGTTCAAATCTGTGAATTTTAAAAAAATCTAAACGTTTCTGAAGCTCTTCAACAAGTGCTATGTTCGATGCTGTGATCTTGCAAACGTGAACGTCAGTTGACGTTTCTGATCCTTTATCACCACGAGCAATTAGTTGTGTGTCGGAAGGGCGACACGTGCTTTGTTTTAACCAAACTTGGCTTAGTGATTGGTGTTGACGCTCACCAACTGGACTAGCTGAATGAGGTACCATGCATGAAAATGCAATCAAGCGACGCAACCGCAATAGCACCTGACGAAGAGATCCTCCACCAATGGCCAACTCTCGTCGCCCAAAATGATGGTGCACAAAAGCGATCGCGCATGGGTACGTTGCGCCGGTCGGAAAACTCCCCAACAACCGTTTTTTCATTTTCAGTTGCTATCGATGAGCGACGACTTGGCAATCATCACTTGCTATTTCAATCCATGTAGGTATGCAAACCGAGAGAGAGGTTATTTGCGTTTTTGTCAGGGACTTGAAAGACAAGGTGTTCATGCATGGACCATCGAAGCGGTGCTTCCGGGCGAAGATCCTTTTGTTCCGGCCGGCCCTCGGGTCGTGCATGTCAGACTGCCGCCTGACGAATGGATTTGGCAAAAAGAACGCCTGTTGAACTTATTAATCGATAGGCTGCCGGCACATTTCACAAAGGTGGGGTGGGTTGATTGCGACTTACTGTTTGAAAATGATTTATGGCCGCGACTGGCAAGCGAGGCCCTAAATACCTGGCCAATTATTCAGCTGTTTGATTGGGTTTACTGGCTGGGGCCTAACGATGAGGTCCTGTCCTTCGAGGGTCGGGCAGATCGACGAGCCTGTTTAGCGAGCATTGCAATGTATTATCCCGACCGTGCAAGAGATTTTCGCATTGGAACGCCCGGATTCGCGTGGGCGGCGCGGCGTTCATTGCTCAAGGCTCACGGACTGTATGAGTATGATATTTCCGGTGGAAACGACGCACTAATTGCCACAGCGATCTATGGATGGTCCGATCATGCCTTTTTTTTAAACGGCACGAAAGCAATGATTCACGATGCCCAAAATTACTGCCGCCGCATTTTTCGCGACGTTCGTGGGTATGTCGGATATATCCCGTGTTCGATTAAGCACCTCTGGCACGGCAGTCTCGAGAATAGAGACTATGTAGGGAGGCGCCAACTATTGCAGCAAACCGGCTACGACCCGTTCCGCGACATAGTGGTGGATGAGACTTCCAATTTGTTGCGATGGACCGAGTATGCAAATCCACAGTTGAAAATGCAATTAAGAAACTACTTTTTCAATCGACGTGAAGATGATTGCGCAAGCAGCTGATCAATCCGCTGAGCGATTCGTGTCGCCGTCGCCCCGGAATCACGGTCGCCATATTTTTCCGCGAACTTTGCTGCACCGCTAAACTTATTGTGGTCCGACAACATAGTCAGGAAGGCTTGGTCGACCTGTTCCCCAGAATTGGGATTGGCAACGATGCCGGCGCCGAGCTGAAAAGTTCTGAGCGCGGTGATTGATTGCTCGTAGTTTTGTGGCAGTTGCACGAGAGGCCTGCCCGCCTGAAGAAATGCACAGGTTGCCCCATGCGTGGCATTTAAAATCGCAAAATCACACTCACGAGCAACTTGCGCGATAGGCAACGGTTGGTCGTAAAAACGTAAGTTCGCCGTTGCTAAACGATTCAGCTGTGTGACGTCCATCTTATCCATCACGACAATGGCCGGTACACCTAGATCCCGTATTCGATTGAACAGGTGGCCCAAACCCGGAGATCGTTTAAGGTAGGCGAAGACTCGCGGACCTTTCCCTGCCGGCCAATCATATCGAACGGGCTGGGGAGAGTCGTATTGTAGTGCTCCCAAGTACGATTGTGGTTGCCGATCGGCATAATGATCCATCTCAGCGAACGTCGTTAGGAATTTCTCATTGAGTCGCCCGAATGCGTTTCCGATCGATCGAAGCGAAGTCAACGTTGACGCTTCCCTCCATCGATTGATGCTGGTGAGGACTGCATCTTCACTTTGCAATGACGAGGAAATCAATTGCGGACAATCCGTGTCGTGTCCAAAAAAGTTGGGCATCGGGCACGACGAAGGAGGGATGAAGAAACCGTTTCCGATTGCGGTGATATGTGGAATCGCGTCGAGCCCCGCAAAAATCGCACCCGGCGAATGATCGGCGAGTACCAGATCAGGTTGGTGGATCGAATAAATCGTTTGCCATGCATTCAAAATTGTCTGGCAACAATCGACATCCCCAAAGCCTACATTTTGCACGATCATTGGGTATGTAATTGGGTTTCGATTAACGATTTCAAATCCTTTTGGCAGGACCGGGGCAGATACAATTTGGCAGTGAAGCTGGGACAGCATCTGCCGAGCACGCCCCGGATCACGCACCGCCAATACTATTTCGTGGCCCAATTCTATTAATCTCTGACAGATTCTTTGGAACGGCCCGAGATGCCCAGAACCGCCACCTAATTCCCAGGCGAAGAGAATTTTTCCCATGCGGGAACCTCACGTCCAAGCAGTTGGAATAGGTCTTCATTGGATTGGCGGTAAAAATCTCGCAATTGGCCTATCACGCCCGACAATTCTTCGTCGTGATGGTAGGTCCGCTGATGTTTCGCAGCTAATGATTTTGGAGCAACAATTTCAAGTTCTAAGAAACGCAAAATGTCACGATAAGCCTGACTTTCGTTTTCCATCCACTCTTCCATCACAACAACTAACATTCGATGCTCCGGTACAAATCGTCGCCAAAACCTCAGCTGCTGAGCGTAGAGCCCTCGCCCGAGCAATCCGAGCCAGTTGGGGAAAGGATCGTCAAGTTCTGCTCGCACGTTATCAGCAAACGTCGCTCCAGGATGTCTCCAATCCCATTTCTCTGATTGGGGCAATTCCTGGCAATAGTGATTGAATTGGCTCAACGCGCGAGCAACAGGCTCCCGGATAGTCACAATCACCTTGGCGTCGGGAAATATTCTGGCAACCCTTTCTGGCGCTTCGGGAAAGCATAGGTACTCGGGTGTCGCGTCGATACATCGTAGTTGTGGCTTAACATATTGGTTGGAATACCAATCGAAACCACGTCGCCAATTTCGACCGCCGAAAAAGAGCAATTCTTTATCGCTACCCGCAGTATTACGTTTTACCGCCGAACAGACAGATGGATGCCCTCTTAGCCAACCGAACAAGGTTGTCGTGCCACACTTCTGCGCGCCGGCGATAATGATGTGTTCAGGATTCAAGGCAGTGAATTCCGTTCAAAATTTGCATGGGCTGGCATTCTCCTGGGTCATGGGGTGGGGCCATGCATCGTATCGCCATGAATTAATCGAGTCGTTAAACTTTTTGAAATTACGATCAGTCGATTGGGCATTACCACGGCGCGTTCTTTTCAGGAACGTGATGCGTAAAATAGCTGCCAGCGACGCCGTGGAGCAACGACTCAAGAAAAAAACGTAGGCAAACGAAGAGATCACGGTCACTGTTGACGGCGATTTAGTCCATGCCACAATGTCGAAACGCGAGATTCGCCAGGCAATGTTTAGATCGACCCGAACCACGCAAGATCACTGCTACAATTCATGGTCGTCAGATGGGAAGCGTCAACGGCAACGATGACATCCAAGACGATGTAATCCCCGAATTCACCTATCACACCAGCAGCGGTGAACACTGGCATCAGTACGTGCCATTGGTGACCACACAGTGGGGCAGCGAGGGTTTGTACGCGAAATACGGTGGCAGCGACGTCGATGAATGCAGCTCCGTGGCGTTTGGCGGCGTCAAGACTGATCTGATCAACGGAAGCTGTCCGGTCGCCTTATCCGCAACAATAGGATGTTACACCGCCGACGATCTCACTTAATCCCACAGCTTGTCAACCATCGCCTCCCGTTCCTCCGGCGTTTGAGCAGCATATCGCTCAAGCTGCTTGAAACTCTGGTGCCGGCCAAATTGCTTGGCCTCGACTGGCCCTTTCGTCAGATAGACTCGCTTTGTACCGGTGTGACGGAGCGCATGTGCGTGAAGGCTGATGTGTTCGCCCGACGGAAGCTTGCTGTTGGCCTGCGAGGCAACTTGCCGGAGAAATCGGTCAATCTGTTGGCGAGAGATTCGACCACCTCGATTGGTGACGAACAGCGGCCCGGATGAATCACCACGTTCGGATTCGATGTACTTGAGAATCGCAGGACGAGCGTCGGAAGACAAGTAAATGTCGGCGTAGCTGTTGCCTTTTCCCTTCACTTTGTGCAGGTACTTTCCACCGAGTTGGTCAAAATCGAGATTGACCAACTCGGATGCCCGCAGGCCGGTATCGAGCGCGGTCAGAAAGATCGCTCGATTTCGAAACGGCATCTGGTGCTTCCGGTTTGAGAGCTGAGTCAACTGATCAAGTGCCGCCCGAAGCCGCATCAATTCGAGATCACTTAGACCCTTCCATCCCGGTTCTTGAATCGTCAAATCACCAACGCCATCGAACGGGTCCCCTGATTCGAATGGTCGCACAGCCATCACGAATTTGGCGAAATGGCGAAGAGTCGCAAGCGTCCGATTGATCGAAGTCGGTGCGTAAGCCTTGATAAAACGCCGTTTCGGTTGGAGTGGTTCCGCCTTTGCCATCCAACTCCGAAAACTCTTCGTTACACTCGGGGTCCAGAAGTCAACAGAATCACTTCCCACAACATCACAGAAAAACAAAACGAACAGTTCCAAATCCGATTTCTTCGCCCGAACCGTTCCCTCGGGACTTCCAAGAACCTTGTTCTGCCAATACTTGGTAAGCCAAAACACGATCGATTCACTCGATGGGACGGACCTCCACGGCAGAACCAACTCGGACTCCGATTCCGGCCCTGAAATCACCAGCGATCTATCCATCCCCATTGCCGCCGACCTCCAAAAAGATATTACGACAACAGAACTACCGCAGAAATTCGCCCCAATCCAGCCCCAAAATCGCCGAAATCAACCCGATCGTGCTGTCGTAAGATACGTTATGACAACATCTGCTGTGCCGATGTCATTTAAAATTTGCGTTAGAGAACTGTGCACCCTCGATCTGACTTGGGCCTTCGCCTCTGGCGTTCCGCGATTCCACAAAAAGTTCTTTGTAGTTGCGATTAATCTTCATATGCAGTCCAGCTGTTAGATGCTGCTCGATCATGTGAATCTCGTCCAAACTTCCTTCGATTTCAACGAAGTAGCCAATCTCTGGAATTTCATCAAGAAACACACTTGCATCGGTATCAGACCATCTGAACTCCGTGCGCCGTTTTTCAAAAAACCACGTGCGTTCCAAACCTTGCATTCGAATCTGATCTCGCACCTGTTGCTCAGACGCCGCTGTGAATTCCAGTTCAACGCGGGAGTATTCGCCGGTTGGTGTTCGGAATCGGGCGCCCTTCATTCCGATTTCAGTTGCTGATCGACTTTTCCTGATGCGCACTACAAAGTCTTGGCTGTCAAGCGTCCTGTCCGGAGTGTCGAAGTACTCATCTCGTTGTAGGACTTCCTCCGAGGTCACGGCGGCATTCCTTGCTAGCGCTCTTCTTACGAAGTCGATATCCTCGACTTTGTACTTTGCCTCAAGTTCGACAATTCCTGCTCGCTGGCAATCCTCGGTGTTTACTTCAGGAATCGCGTAACACAAATCGGCAAGGCTTTCTCCTTCATATAACCAAGGATTCCAATTTAGGTATCGTCGAGAATGCCCGAATGCGTCAACGTGGTACCAATACCGACGAATCAGGTCGGGACGTGCTTCGGAAGCCGAAAAAAGTAAAACCTTTCCATTATGGGCAAGTCCCTCAGTAAACAGATCTCCGTTGCTTCCGACGAGCAATACAGAGTTGGGAGAGCTACCCGTGTCAGTGACGCGAATATCGATTGGGATTTTTTTCTCTTGAGTATCTGCAATCAACGAGCGAATCCGTTCAAAAACCAATTGTGAGGGAACGATGCGATTTGGGCGTTGCTGGCCATCAGCCGCGTTCTCGATTCGTCTCGCGCTTCCACCCTTGACCGTGAGATGCAAGACCCAATGAGAAATACCTTCGCTGCACAACCAATCGCGAAGATTCTTCAGCTCGGATAAGTCTTCATTTCGCGATGTGATGACCGACTGAACGGTGACTGAAACGCCAGCGGACAAGCATTTTCGAATTGTGCGTTGCGCTCCCTCGAACGCAGGATTGTTCCCAGTTACAAATTGCTTATTCGGAATTCGTAGTCGAGCGTTTACGTTCGAAACAGAGTCGATTGACACACGAACGTGAACTGAGT
>JAGQPO010001087.1:3091-3502 GCA_020426665.1 Planctomycetales bacterium | reverse complement strand
GGGAGGATTTGCAAGCCAATGTAGTTTTGGCGCTGCATGTCCAAATCGAACTCTTCCAAAGTTCCAAGGTCAGGTCGTAAGGTGGTCAGTTTCGTTGCCGTTTGTGGCATAGTCCTTTCTCTCGTAACAGGGTTAAAAAAATCGTTTGTTCGATGATTGATGGCACATCGTGGCCGTTGTTGTCACAAAAAGGATGCCGCGCCCTATCGCTTAAACGCGACACCCTTTGCCCGGCTACTCCGCCGAGTGTTCGTTGTACGTATCAAACTCATCCTCTTGGTCTGATTGCCATGCTGACATCGAATAATGCAGTCTTGTCAGTGCTCGCAGGTGGTCGATTGCTTCGGCCATCCATTCCAGATACCGGCGCTCACCAGGTGACGACGCTAGCTCTTTGATCGATTCCCGCTC
>JAGQPO010001087.1:0-3038 GCA_020426665.1 Planctomycetales bacterium | reverse complement strand
GATCGTTTCACGCGGAGAACCTCGCCGTTGTGCGCTTGGTATTGTCCGAAATGTTGTCGAGGTGCGCTTCCATTTTTTCTAGAACGCGCGTCATGTTTGTGCCGTTTATCGGTGTATTGGCCCTGCCCATGGCGGACATAATCCGTTCCGGCTTGTTCATCGCAGAATCGATCGCGCTGCCCACTGCCACGGCTTGGGATGCGCTGTCCGCCATTATCTTTGACAAGTCCGGCATGTCGAAGCCCAACGCCCCGCCAAGTTGCCCGGCCACGCCACCGGTTGCCAGGTCTAGGGCGTTGCCGATGTTGTTGGTTGGTAACTTCGCAGCGATGATGCCTAACCACTCCGCGCTTTTTTCCGTCGCGGTTGCTGTGCGGTTGGCCGGTCCGTTGTCACCTGATCCGATCACGCTGGCCGCGAACGCGCTAAACGTTCCCGACGGTCCTGATCGTTGGTTACCTGTGCCCGCTTGCAGTTCGTCCCTTGTGGGCAGTTCCGCCAAAGACGGCAAGCCCTTTGCAAGTTCCTCTTCAAGCTTTTTCAACTTGTCGGCCAGGGTATCACCCTTTGGTGCTTCCGCCTTCCGTTTGTCCGCTGACTCTCTCGCGTCTTTACCGGATTGCGAAATTACCGCCCGCAATGATGCTGCACGCAACTCACGTTCGCGTTTCGCAGCTTCGCGTTCGGCGGCTCGTTGCTCCTTTTGTCCGATGGTGCTTTCTTCCATCGCTTTGCCGAATTCACGGATTTGATTGATCGACTTTTCAAGCGACGATTTTGTTCCGCCTAAATTCGCTTCGAAAGCATTACTCTTTCCACCAACCGTTTTTACACCTGTGATGTCACCGCCCAGATCCACGACGCCATCGTAAACCTTGTTGTAATACTTCTCATAACCCTCTAAGAGCCCTTGAAGCATATCCCCGAGTGATGAAAACAAACTGCCAAGACCGGCCGCCATGTCAGTTCCTTTATTCAAGACCCAATCAACAGCTTCACCCCAGGAGTCTTGCAATCCGCCCGTCAGATCCAACCAAACGGATTCCATGGCCAACATCGCCATTTCCCACGCGGCTTCAATGTTGCCGGTTGCGAACGCTTCGATGATCGCGGCGCCAGCATCCTTGACCGTTGCAATGAGCGGTTCGAATTTTTCTTTGAGCCAGTCCAGCGCCTTGACGCCGATGTCGGTGTACTTCACCAACGCACCGCCAAGCAGGGCTAAGCCACCGATTGCCAATCCGATTGGGCTCATCAGGAAACCGATTGCCCCTGCGATGCCAGACACGCCAGCGCCAACAATCGTCAACATGGTTCCGAATCCAACCAGCGCGCCACCAGCAATACCGATACCAGCAGCAACGGCCGCAACCACCTGGATCATTCCGCGATTGTCCCGCACGAAATTGACCAGCCCCATCGACGTCGACGCAATCAGATCGGCGATTTCGGTCAACGCGGGTGCAAGGGCGGCACCAACTTGATTAACAACGCCACCAATCACGGTCTTGACGCGGTTCATTGCATCGGTGAACGCTGCTGCGTTTGCCGCATCTTCGTCGGTCAACACACGTCCAAGACTCGCCGCCTCATCCGTCAGTTTGCGCATTCCGGCCGATCCCTCAGCCAACAATGGCAGCAGGTCGCGACCCGAACGTCCGAAAATTTGTTGGGCGAGTGCTCCACGGGTGGACGCGTCCGAAACGTTGTTCAACGCGTCGGCAATTTTCATCATCTGATCTTCGGGAGACAAACCCTGTAAATCCGACAACGACAATCCGATTCGGTCGAACGTGTCAACGGAATTTGCTCCACCGCGCTCGAGGTCCAGTAACGACCGCGATAGACCGGCAAATCCTTTTTCAACCGCACTGATATTTGATCCCGATTGCTCGGCAGCGAATCCCAGTCCCGTCAATGCCTTGGCCGACACGCCAGTGCGCAAACTCATTTTGTGCACCGCATCGCCAGTAGCCGCAAAGCCGGACGTTGCGGCGACAAGTGGTCCCAGGATTGCAGCAGACGCACCGATTGCACCAGCGCCGATTCCCTGTACCCTTCGACCCAGCTTTTTCAGATCCGCTTCAACACCAGCCGCACCCTTGGCAATTCTGTTGCGAATGCCAATTTCCACATAGCCCTTTCCGGCTTTGATCTCGCGTCCACTCATTGTTCGTTTGTCTCTTTGATTTGTTTCGCCAATGCGCGGCCGGTGTCGGTCAGTTTGATGTTTGTTACACGACGCTGACCCCGGCAGTGGGTCACGATCGCGCCTTCACGGATCAGTTGGACCATTGCCCGACGGATTGCTTTTCGCTGCGTTTCATTCGTTGGACCCCACCAACCTGAATGGCTGTAATCGGGTCCGTGTTTCATTTGCCTTCGGTGTGCCGCATCGATCAGCAATTGCGGCCGTTTCGCTTCCAGTTTTTTTGTTCGCCGCAAAAGTTCGGCCAGGAGTTTTTCGCGATGTCCCATCTGGTGATTTTTTTTCAATTGCGATATTGCGTAGCCACACTCCCCATAGCGCCTGTTCCCTACGCACTGACCAGGGGTGGGGGTGCCCTGGAAGGACCCGAAGGCTTTCAGACCCGCCTCAGCCAGCCCCGGAGCAAAGGCGGGACTGGCCTCGGCAGGCTGTCACTCGGACTCAGATCCCCGCCTCGTCCAGTTCACGCATAGCTGCGTGATGGGCACGCTCAATCTGTCTCGACGTGGAGACGTTCATGGCAGCACCATCGGCGGCGGCGGTTGTGCGGTCGATGTACTCTTCGACCGCTTGAATGCTGGTAAGCCTCAGGCCACCAAGCTTTCGGGATCGTAGCTTGATCCCGTACCTGTTTGGTTTTTGGCACCATCGCATGACAGTGGAGACTCCGGGACGTCTACCGGTTGCACGTTCAACCGCGTCACGGAGTGGCAGTAGTGTTTCGGGTGATTCATTCATGGCCGAAACGTATCGACCCATGCGCTAACAGCCTGAGATAATTAACCTATTTCCCGCGCGATGCTGATAGCCTTATCCCTATCCACTTCGG
>JAGQPO010001086.1 GCA_020426665.1 Planctomycetales bacterium | reverse complement strand
AACTGGAATCACGGCGGCTGAAACCGGCCACGTGAATCCCGCGGCGACGGAGCGACATTCCTACGCTGCCGCCGAGCAGTCCGACGCCGAGGATGGTGACACGATTGAGCCAAGCGGGCTTGGGGGGCAACATATGCATGTGCAAATTCTAACATCCTTGCTATGGTGACCGTAACACCTGAGACCGCACGGTATCAGTCCAGCGACTCTCGGAAAAGAATCAAAAACTTAACTCAGATCAGGCAATTGGTGTCCCATCTTTTCGCGTTTGGTTTCCAAGTAATGTCGATTGTGTTTATTGACCGGCGGAACGATCGGCACCTGGTCGACCAGTTTCAGATCGAATCCGCGGAGATTGAAGGCCTGTTGTTTTTTCGGATTGTTGGTCAACAACCGAACTTCACTGATCCCCAAGTCTTTTAGGATCTGCAGCCCGACACCGTAGTCACGCATGTCGGCTTTGAAACCGAGGGCATGGTTTGCTTCGACCGTATCCATCCCCTGGTCTTGCAACGCATACGCTTTGATCTTTTGGGCCAGACCGATTCCGCGACCTTCCTGGGGCAGATACACCAACGCGCCCCGACCTTCGGCGGCAATCATTTCAAGCGCCATGTGCAATTGGTCTCCACAATCACACCGCAACGACGAAATCAAATCGCCGGTGAAGCAACTGCTGTGCATTCGAATCAGCGGAGGCAATTCGCCTTCGGCCTGTCTGGACAGGTCTCCCAAAGTGATCGCGATCGGCTCTTGGGATTCAAAGTCAACGGAGTAAACAATGATTTGGAAATCTCCGTAACGCGTCGGCAAATTGGATTGAGCCGCGCGGCTGACCAATTTCTCGCTGTCCCGGCGATGTGCAATCAGTTGTTCGATACTGATGATTTTCAGATTGTGTCTTTTGGCGATCTCGATCAACTGGTCGCGAGACGCGCGGTCGCCCGACTCGTTCAAGATTTCGCACAAGACGCCGGCCGGTTGCAATCCGGACATTCTGGCAAGGTCGACGGCGGCTTCGGTATGACCGGCACGGCGAAGGACGCCGCCTTTTTTTGCGATCAACGGATAGACGTGACCGGGACGCACAAATTCGTCGACGTTGCAATCCGGTGACGCAATCCGCATGATCGTTTCACTGCGTTCACTTGCCGTGATACCCGTTTTGGCCGTCGCGATATCGATCGGAGTGACAAATGCCGTTCGTAGTGGGGCATTGTTGTCCGAGACAACGGGCGTCAATTCCAGTCGCTTGCCCACCTCGGGCAGGATCGAAACGCATAATTGTCCACGACCGCCGAGCATAAAATTGACGACTTCCGGTGTCGCCTTTTCGGCGGCACAGATAAAATCGCCTTCGTTCTCACGATCCTCGGCATCGACGACGATGACGACCTCGCCGCGCCGCACCGCCTCGACCGCATCAGGAATAGAATCAAGTGAAAGATCTTCGCCGGAAAGCGAATCGTCTGATGGCATCGGTCGGCTTCTGGTTTGGATTGGTGGGGAATGTTGAAGTGGTGACGCGGACAGTGGTCTAGTGCTTTGTCCAGATTCAATATTAGGGTTGGGTGAAAGTTGCACGACGGACTTCCAGTCCGTCGAAATCGACACTTGTCGACGGACTTCCAGTCCGTCGTACCCTAAAATCAAGACTGGACGCACCACTAGCCTATTATACGTACAGATGCCAATTGCCCAATGAGCGGACCGGCGTGATGTTTAGATGCCCCAATGCGATGATTTTGCTGTGCGCGGCGATTGTCTGGACGGTCGCGAACAATCCGACGTCTTGGGCGGCGGAAAAGCCCGAAAATGATGGGTCGAACGTTGCTACGGAAACTTTGCCACGCCAGGACGACACTGAGTTTGGTGTTCAAAAGACGTCAGACATTCAATTTTGTGACCATTCACCGCAAATCAACGGTGCCGACGAGTCCTGTGACCTGTACCTGCCGCTGCCTGCCCGGGATGCGGGTTCTGGGGGCGGGGCGTCGAATCAGCAAAACGCGACGTCAAACGCAGATCCCCAGCCGTGCTGGCCGGTCGTCCTGGTCGTCCACGGAGGCGGCTGGGCAACCGGTACCAAGTGGACCATGGATCGTCACGCCCGACAGCTAGCAAAAAACGGATTTGCCGTTGTGTCGATCAACTACCGGCTTGCACCGACATCCAAGTTCCCAGACCAGGTCGATGACGTTCGGTCGGCGCTGGTTTGGATCACTGAGCACGCGGAGACCTATTCGTTGGACACCGATCGTGTCGGGCTGTACGGCTATTCCGCCGGCGGACATCTCGTGTCGCTGGTGGCAACGCTGGCCGACGAGCCTTGGAGTTCGGTCCGCCAAACGACCTCGTGGCCAAAAGACGACGCGCGTTGGCAGAAAATCCCCAAGATCCGGGCTGTGTGTATCGGTGGACCGCCGACCGATTTTCGAAACCTTCCGCTGGACAACACGGCGCTATCGTTCTTCCTGGGCGGTTCGCGACGTGAGCGGCCCGACGTCTACACCGCTGCTTCACCGATCGTTTACACTTCCCCGACCGATCCGCCCTTTCAAATCATTCACGGTGAGGCCGACGGAATCGTGCCCGTCGACAATGCCAAGGATTTTCATCAGGCACTCGTCAAATCCAACGTTCCGTCGACGCTTCATACTCTACCGGGAAAAGGACACTTGATGGCGTTCATCAGTCCCCAATTGACCCAGTGGATGTTGGGGTTCTTTGAGGAACAGTTGTCGAAGCGTTAAACGTGCGAGTACTCGCAAGTTGTCTCGTGTTTTGTTCCAACTCAATTGTTGGGTAGAGTCAGATTTGTACGACGGACTTCCAGTCTGTCGATACCGAC
>JAGQPO010001085.1 GCA_020426665.1 Planctomycetales bacterium | reverse complement strand
CAACCAGAGGCTTTGACGAATAGTCGAGAAAGCCAAAATGGTTGAGCCTTTGCTGCAGTTCCGTGACACCAAACGTCGTGTATCCAAATTTGGCACGTTCGTCAGAGCCGACAGAGAACCCCGGGAGAACTTCAATCAATACGCGATGATCCACCCCATCGGCTTTAAAGTCGACTACGACCTGACCTTGAAAACCGAGGTCGACAAGAGTGTCGCCGCTCAAATTGCTTCCCTGCCCTGGAGCAAAATAGAATTCGCCCGATTGCTCGTAGTTGGACGATTGGTTTTGCGGGAAAACGATCTGCCCTAGTAGTTTCCCTTCCGCATAAAGATCCAAGTCTGAGCGATTGCGTGATTGCGGAATAGCAGTCAACTTCGCCACGCCATTCGACGACAGAATTCCGAACTGCGGGATCGAAAAGGACTTTGCTTGTGGAACAACGTCTTTCAGCCGAATTTGTGCAACGTCTCCGGTGCGGATTTCGGCAAACCTCTGTTCTAATTGAACGTTATCAATGTCGACAACAACATCGACGACGTAGCTTGGATCTAGTTCATCCAGCACAGACCCGGCAACGATTTGGAAAGTCAGCGTTTGCGATTGCCCGCGCAAATGACTCGGAATTCGAACTGTGTGGCGCCCAAATTGATCGCCCTCAACTAATTCCGCCCCAATTTCCCAAGACCCCAGAATGTCGTTGCCGAGACGCACCTCAAGATGGTCCGCGGAACGCTTCGGATGCACGTTTTGTAAAACACGAGCGTCGAAGGAGAGGCTTCCCGCATCCTGCGGAATGATAATTCGGTCATGTGTCCGAAATGGAGTTGGCGTAAACGAAACTTCGTCCGGGCCAATAATCGATTGATTCAGTACGCCACCAAGTTCCGGAACGCTGTGACGATAGAGCCTGAGACCATAATTCCCGAACAGTTGTGCGTCCGGTTGTTCACGACCAGCAAAGAAGCGGTCGTCACGATAGTTGACGACGAACGAGCCAAAATAGCTTGTTAGCCGATTGTCTCCTGCTACCCGGCTACCGCCGCCACCGTAGAACGTCCAACCAGGAATTACATAAAGTGAATCGGTTAAAACATTAAAATTCAATTCGCCAGGAAACTCGAAATCACCATTCGGTACAGCCAACAAATTCCCAGCGTCAACCGGCGCGAATCGCATCTTAGCAAATCCAGGTTTCGCTGCAGCTGCGAGATCTAACAGGTAGCGTTCGGTGTGTTCGTGACTTGATCGAGGCAGGTCGTAGAAATTTGGTTCCGCAACGGTCGTACGTAGCTCGTCAAGTTGCAATGCAGACAAATCAGGGTTTGCGAGACGTGATAGTGCAAATCCTATTGGAGTCGAAGTCGATTCCAACGCCGAGCTGATGTATTGCACTGCAACGACTTCATGAAAACGTGCCGTTGGAGTATTCTTATCCCTTAACTGCTGAGTCACATCCACATTGAAGGCACCCAGGATGGGACGTCCCTCTGGCTCTCGCGATAGAATATCAACGTCGCTTTGAAAATACGTATCGACGAATCCCACACCTTCCCACGCGGTGACTCCATATCCATTCGGGGCTCCTTGATTTCGCAAATCAGACGAGCGATCAATTGGATCCAAGTACGTGACATGTTCGACAGGCAAGTCAATCGAACGCATGCGTTCAACCGCCTCGCTCACGACAACCGCACCCGTCCCGTGGCCGATGAAGTGAATCGGTCGAGCAGAACCACCTTCGTTATCAAGTAGTCCCAAGTCACTTAGCAGAGTAAAAAGTGCCTCTCCGCCAGTCTCGGCCCAACCTTTACCGCCGTCGGCGTCCGAAAGTATTGATGCGGGTTTTGACCAATCAAACGAGATGATTACTTCGCCTGACAGGCGATTGTCCATGGCAAAACCGGTTGGAAAATTCGACCGCCGTGGATCGAATCCAGACAAATTCCAGCTTTTCGATTGCCGCTGCGCGTATTGGGGTGGAGGAGTATCAAACTCACTAACACGATAATCAAGTAGCCAAGATGTCCCGATCACGGCGTAAAATCTCGCTGCCAACGTATCCGGATCAAATCCGGAAATGCCGCTGAAATCGAAGGTAATAAGCCCGTCGCTGACATCCGAGACTATTGGCAACGAATAACATGATTCGCCGTCAACACCACCGACTCGACAGGATTCGGACAACCACAAGTCGTTTCCATCAGGCGAGGCTCCCTCCGAAATCCAAATAACTTGGAGTCGTCGTGAATCAATATCTTCAAGCGTAAAGTCGACGAGTGGAACTTCTAAGCCATTTCCATTTTTGTACAACAGCGGATACGAACGCATCGCAGGGTTGCCCGTCGCTTCGATGGTCGGCCGCACCAACTCGATGACGTTGCTGAATTTGTCGTAATCCAGATATTGCTGCCCCTCTTCATAGTCCATTTCCTGTCGCGTCGGGATGTTGCGCCGATTGGTAGCACGAACAACCGAAGCCGTTGGGTATGCCAAGTCAAAGTCTGATTCGCCCTGCACAACCACGGTGACGCCGGTGACATCAACCCGATCCAGTAGTGGCCGAACAGCGCGCGCATCAGGCAAACCCACAAACCATGGATTTGTGAATGTCGTTGGTTCCATTTGATACCCGAGCGACAGAGAGAACCCCGCCTGCAATTCCACATCAACTGTCGTGGGAATCGGATCCAGCGATACGCCGACAGTCGAGCCACTGAGCGTTTGGGCCAGGCCAACTCCGATCGCATTGTTAATAGTAATCGTTGGACTTTGTGCAATCATTCCGATAATCGTGTCGGGATAATTCACATCCAAGATCTGTGAAAATGGAACGATGGTCGTTGCCAGACTTTTCAATGGAGACGCATCATCGTAGAACGGAACAAGGACATCGAGGACTGCGCCGCGAAGATTGTGACGATTTTGTGTGCTCTTGTCATAGTTCACTGCATCGAGGAACTTTCCGACGTCCGTCTTGGTTTGGATTGTTAAGGTCGTTCCGGCAAGGCCAGACGACACGCTAAAGCTCACTTCAAGGAAACCAAGTACCTTCAGCACTTGGGCAAGCTTCGCCTCAGCTTCAACTCCGAATGACAGATTCAGACCAATCGTAATCGGTTTCGCAAGTTCGTCGTTCGAAAGTGCATCGATTGATTTTGAAAACGTTGACGAACCAAATACATTCATCAACTGATCATCGAACTCGACAAATTGCTCGACGAGAATCGAACCTTGTAGGTTTAATTGGGGATCTCCGAGGCCTAGTGACCATTCCTGCACACGGGAAACTCGCAAGTCATTGTTTGGATCTCCACCATCATCTCTCAGTAACTCCCAAGTAAAATAAATTCCAGTACCAAACTCTGCGGTTCCGGTATCAAACTTTGGCGCGATTCCGAAAACGAAATTGAGGCCGCCTAAATTGCCAGCTTCCTGTTGCGCGCTAAGCACGTCAAATTCTTTAAGGAGGTCGGAAGACCATTGCCTCGAGTCCGCAGGAGACGTGATACCTCCTCGCTTTGCAATAGCGTCGCCCCGCGCTTGGGCCGTAATCGCTTCATTGGCAAAAGCAATGAGGTCCGATTGAGGTATACCCGGTGTGTACGCAATTTGATTTCGGATGAAAGCGAAGTCTTGAGAAGCCAGCGATGAAACGTCGTTTTCTGAATACGCCAAAAGTTGAAACGCTCCATCATCGGGCGATACGGTGTTCGTCGCCGCTTGGAGGTCTAGATAGACGGTCCGAGGCGTCTCAACGGTGCGCACCAAAGCATTCTCATCCATTGCCTGCGACGAGCCATTGCTGTTGGCTTTCAATGCGGCCATGAATTCCGGTGGCGCGACGGGGCCGTAGATGGTCGCGATTTCGTCCGCGCTAAGCAGCAGCCGCGGCTCCAAGAATTCAAACTTCCTCCTCAGGATCTCTCTCTTTCGCTGTCGCTGCGTCCACGATTGGTTGATCGAATTTCGTATGTCTTCTGCAACGGAGCGTATCAAGCCATCGCCATCCAACAGATGGCATGGTTCGAGCGTTTCATAGAACCGTTGCAGTTTTGCAGTGAGGCGGCTTCGGCCACGACGCAACCGATACTCAGATGGACGTTTTCGATTGTCAAATCGACGAATAGGCATGGTATTAAGACGACTCAGATTGCAGAGATAATTCTGATCTTTTTGGCGATCGTTTTCACCGAGTGGGCTGACGGATGATCGCCTTAGAAAGGACGATCATTCGGCAGGGCGACGGCTTTTCGAACGAGATTCTAACTGCCCGTCGGCGGTGTGCGGAACTGTCGACACGTGTGGAAACGAGGAAATCCTGTCTCACTAACGCGACGCTTTTTTTGTGCATGAATTACACCCGAAAACACATTGCGAGCGCGTTCGGTCAATTCGTTGCAATGAAGTTCCTTCCCAGGAAATTGGTGGATTCACACGAAAAACCAATACGGTTTCAGCTTGAAGCGAACGAAGAAATGCAGGCCTGCCGTCTCGTTAAAAACCACCATTGCCGTCCCCTCAGACCCTCTCGTTGCAACGGCCTCTGACGAGATTGTGAACGGCGAACCCGCGCGGATCCGGCTTTCATTTGCAACGTGCAGGAGTTGCCATCTGGTGAAGACGTTGCTGATAAGCCGCGTTTTCCAATGAAAAAGCCACTTACCGAGATTCGGCAAGTGGCTTTAGAGTGGAGGCGGAGGGAATTGAACCCTCGTCCCGCGATGCGTCCACGACGGCGTCTACGTGTGTAGTCCTGCGGTTATGAGCCGAAGGCTCGTTTCGCTTACCACGGCGCTGCTGGACCGACTACGTGGCTCGCTAACTCGAATCTTGTTTAACCCGCCGCGTCTCGAGTAGGACGGCGGGCGATCCAGAATTGTGACGGACTTTCAGGCGACTCTGGCGGCCCCCATCAGTCCGGGATGCCTGTAATTAGGCAGCCAATTGGAGATTTTCATCTGCAATTAAAATGTTTGATCAGCTTTTTACGTGGCC
>JAGQPO010001084.1 GCA_020426665.1 Planctomycetales bacterium | reverse complement strand
CTTGGAACAATCGGCCGGGCATGCAAAACTCTCGCATTCTAACTATTGTGGTCAGTTTACTTCTCCACCATTAAGACGCCGGACTCGTTCAAACGGCGAACTCCGAAATCGATTCTCTATTGCCGGGGACAGACGTTTCCGCGGATCTTGTCCTTTCGCGAACGTCCCGGCACTACGTTCAATCCCCTTGCGTGTCAGTGCTCTATCTCGATTTTAACCGCACAACGCCTTTAGCGCCTTCCGTTCTGGAGGCGATGCAGCCTTACTGGTCAACTCATTACATGTTGCCCGGTCAAGAGCACGCGCATGCGCATGCGGTCGGCGAAGCCCTGGAGAGTGCGCGGGAGAGCATCGCAGCGATGGCTGGATGCGAGTCATTCGAAATCGTCTTTACCAGCGGCGGAACGGAAGCCAACAATTTGGCGATCCTTGGTTTGTTGGGCGCCGCCCAGCCCGGTCATGTTTTGGTCAGTCAGCTCGAGCACGAGTCCGTGTTGGGACCATTGTCAGGACTGCCGACTCGAAATCCGCGGTGGTCCATCGAGACGATCCCCTGTGACGCGTCGGGGCTGATCGATCCAAAAATGGTGGAATCGATGTTGCGTCCCGACACGCGGCTGGTTTGTTTGCAAGGTGCCAACGCGATCACGGGAACGATTCAGCCGGTTCGAGAAGTCGCCGACCGTTGTCACAACCGCGGCATCTGTCTGCACTGTGACGCCACGCAGTTGTTTGGGAAGATCCCGGTTGACGTCAAACACATGCGCGCCGACACGGTTGCGATCAGTGGGCACAAGTTTTACGGCCCCAAGGGATCGGGTGCGATTTATGTGCGTCGGGGATTACAGTTGGACCCGATCACGTTCGGCGAGCCACGTGAAATGGGACTTCGGCCTGGCGCAGAAAACATCCCCGGTTGCATCGGGCTGGGAGCGGCCGCCGGATTGGCCGAACGATGTTGTGTCGATGCGAACAACCAGATGTCCGAACTTCGAGATCACTTCGTTACGCAATTGACCGCCCAGATGTCCAGGCCTCCGATTGTGCTGTGCCAAGACTCACCTCGACTGCCAAACACGGTCGCGGTCGAAATGCCAAGTGAAGCCAAGCGGGTTCACGACTCGGCGCGCGAGTTGGCCGTCGCAACGGCGCAATCAATGTCGCCACCGGACGAGTTCACACGAACCTTGCGGGCGATCGGGCGAAGCGACTCGCAAATCGGACGCACGCTGCGAGTTTCACTCGGCTGGACCACCAGCAACGAACAGGTCGAACGCGCCGCCGAATTGATCGCCGAAGCGTTCGACACGTGAGCTTTGGTACGACGGACTTCCAGTCCGTCGACACAAGTCACTCAGTCTGAAAACCTCCTGACTCTAACGGAATTTACGTATTGAGTTTGGATTGATGTCAGGCTCGTGGCAAGCTGGAATGACGTATCGATTACGCCCACACGGTGTCTTGTTCGCCAACGGCGAAATACATCAATAGCCTGGGGTGAGTCCGGATGAGTGCTAGCGAATCCGGGCGTAACCCCCAGGTCATTTGGCTGGGGCTGTGCTGCGTCTTGTACCTGGGGTTGCGGTCACAACGCTTCGCTTGTTCCCTGACCCAAGGCTACGGATGTGCATGCCCTGTGGGCAAACCTGCGAACGAAAGCGTCCATAGATTCCGTTAGAGTCAGCCAATTTCAAATCTCAAATCTCAAATCTCAGAACTTGGAACTTGGAACTTGGAACTTGGAACTTAATCCACCGATGAGACAGAATGCATCATCGATTTGGGGCTCACTGATTCCCGGTGGCCGAAACCGATCTGATGACGTCGTCCATGGGATGCTAGAATCGGCCGGCGATAGGTCGGTCGGCGACGCAAAACGCCGGCCACTGAACCATTCAACTTCTCCCGCAATGAAAAAATCGCCGTGAATCAACCTCCCTCCAGACTGTTCAATGCCGGATTTATCGGCTTGATGGTGGCGCAATTCTTCGGTGCGATGAACGACAATCTGCTGAAGGTGGTCTTGGCCTTTGCGGTCGTCCGTGGGGTTTGGGCCGGTGATTTGGGCGATGGCGGTGAGGGCATTGTCAGCGTTTGCTTCACGCTACCGTTTCTGCTGCTGTCCGGATTCGCCGGTCAGATGGCTGACCGCTACTCAAAACGTACCGTAACGCTGTGGGTCAAGATCGCCGAAGTTCCGATCGCAATGCTGGCAGGGATCGGCTTTTATTTCGAAAATCTGTACCTGACCTTGCTCGCGCTCGTTGCACTGACCTGCCAAAGCTCGTTCTTCGGCCCAGCGAAATATGGAATGATTCCCGAATTGGTCGACGAGAAAAACTTGAGCCGGGCCAACGGTTCGATCAACATGATGACCAACATCGCCGTGATCTTGGGCACGGTCATCGCCGGTACGACCAGTGTCCAGTACCAGGGTGCCGACGGTACCGTCGGCAAAGCATGGTTGCCGGGTGTCCTGATGGTGGCAACTGCGTTGTTCGGGTTGGCCGCCAGTTTGCTGATCACGCGTCTGAAGGCTGGCGATCGCGACTTGGACATCAATTACAACCCATTTTCGATCTACGTGGACACCATTCGGAAAATGGCTGAAACCCGTTTGTTCATGGTGATGATGGCGTGGGGATATTTCTATCTGCTTGCCGGATTGGCGCTGTCGACACTGTTTCGGTACCCCGAGGTTTTGGGTGTCGGAGACGATGAAGCCAGTGTGTTGATGGGAGTCCTGGGTATCGCGATCGGACTGGGATGTGCAATTGCCGGTTTCATTTCCGGCGACAGAATCGAACCACGGCTGACGACCATCGGCGCCGCCGGGCTGGTGATTTTCTTTTTCTTGTTGGCCGCCGTGCCGCCATGGATGCCCGATGCACGCCCGATGCTCCGTGTCGCACTCAGTAACGTTGCGTTCTTTATCTTCTTTGCCGGTTTCTTCGCCGGGTTCTACATCATTCCATTGCAGGCACTGCTGCAAAAACTTTCGCCGGACGACGAACGCGGCCAGTTTCTGGGGACCGCTAATGCGGTGTCGTTCGCGTTCATGACGGCTGCCGGTGTGCTGTATTCCATCATCATGCCGGCATTCAAAGACAAACCTCAGCAAATGTTCTTTGTCTCCAGCGCCCTGATGCTGGTCGGCGCAGCATTCTTTCTGTGGAAGCTCCGCGGAACAGGTATTTTGATCGGTTCACGCGAAGAAGCGGCGGCGGCATGACCGCCGACATCAATCGGCATCGTTTCATTCCGGCGCACTCGATCGCTGAACCCATCGCCGCCCGTACGCT
>JAGQPO010001083.1 GCA_020426665.1 Planctomycetales bacterium | reverse complement strand
CCGTTTGGCGCCAGGACCCAAATCCCTGCCTTGATCAGCTCAGAGAGTTTGCGCCCGTCAATCGTGATATGAGTCGACTCATGTGTATCAAAAACATCAATCGCAGCCTTTTGAACATTGTCGACTCGGATGACACGGGGCGGATCGAAACCAGCGGCGTAGTAGTGCGATTGTGGTTCGATTTGGGGGACAACATGAATTTTCTTTTCGCCCACCCTCTGAAGTCGGAGCCTGGATCCGATGCAAAAGTCCGCTGCGAATGGGTCGGGCAACTCGGGTAACGGTGCGTCGGCATGATCAAAGCCGGATCCGGCAATTGATTCGTTCGCGGCGTTTTCTTCCAGCCCTTCGCGTCCTGCCATTGCAATTTCATGTTCCAGAGCCGTCACCAGATCACGAAATGCTTTGATGACCGGGCCGGTCAACTGTTGCATTCGGGTTTGAGCGTTCTTCACATCGTTTAGACGTTGCAGAGGGATGCCTTGACGTCCCTGCTTTGCATTGGAAATCACCGACTGCACCGTCGAATTCCATCTGCCTGCGATGCCATTGAATTCATTCTCCAGCTGTCTGACACGCTCAAGCGATGTGTGTGGTCTGCCAAGCCGGAATTCTTTCTGAGCATCGGAAAGGCTTGATGCAAATGAGCCGACGCCGACCAGTCCGCCAATCACCACACCGTTGGGTAGCCCCCGGATCGCACCTCCGGTCAGGCTGCCTGTTCTTTGAATGGCACCGATCAGGTTCGAAAAATGGGCAGCCTCAAGTTGAATCATTCCTTGCTTTCGCATCAATTCTTTCTCGCTTCTCGGGCTTCGCGGGACCCAACGGGGTAGAATAGAAACTGTCGATTCTGACTAATCAGGTGTGGGATGGTACGATTTTATTCCAACCTACTCTATTTTGGTGCGATTCCCTCCTGCCGCAACACCTTCACAATCGAGGCCACGCCGTGAGAATTGGACTGATGATGTTCGTCCTGGTGCTCTGCGTCGCCCAGCACGGATCGGGGGCGGAAGATTCGGGGTTATTCGCCGAGTATCGTGCGCGGCTTGCGCAGCGCCGCGCCAACGCATTGGAGATCCGCCGAAGTCGGCAGCAGACTCAAAATCGAGTCCAGCCCACGTACCCTTATCCGGCGCTTCGCGGCTACGTTCCCCAGCCGGCACTTCGCGGCTACGTTCCCCAGCCGGCGCTTCGCGGATACGTTCCCCAGCCGGCACTTCGCGGCTATGTACCGCAGCCCGCGCTTCGCGGCTATGTGCCTCAGCCCGCGCTCCGCGGATACGTACCTCAGCCGGCGCTTCGCGGTTATGTACCCCAGCCTGCACTTCGCGGTTACACGCCCCAGCCTGCACAAAGCTTCCAGTGATTTCTGTACGTTTGGACGGCAACGCCAAGGATCGGGATCAATAGTCAAACCAAACGCCGACACCGAGGTAGCTTTGACGGCGCTGGAAGAACGCATATTGGCTGGTCGGACCGTCGGCCCATTGGATGCCGAAACGCAACCTTCGATCCGAGTCGGGGCCTTGAAACGACCATCCCACCTGGGCCGTGGTTGCGACGTCATAGTCGACTGCATCGCGAAAATTGAAGTGAACTGCGGCAAACGGAGTCGCCCGCCCTGGCACTTTTGGCGGCGGCGTGTATTCAAAGCCCGTTTGGAATTGATACCGTTTCGCCCCGCCAGAGGCTCGAAAGGCGTTGGCAAATTCACCGTAGATGCGAGTCGAATCGCCGGGGCGATAGCTGCCGCCAATGATCCAAGATTCCGTCACGTAATTGACTCGTTGGAACGACGGATTGCGGATCAAGTATTCGTCCCCGACGTGTGAGCTGACATGGAAATAGCCGAACTTCATTGCCCACGGGCCGTCCGCCGCTGTGATTTCGGTTCCGAATCGATAGTCCATGGATTCGACGTCTTCGGCGTGATGCAGATCCAATCGCGTGATGGCTGCACCTTCAAGATCCCATTGCCAGCCGCGAGGTTCTTTTGCCCCCGCCGTTCCGTAGCGTACAAGCCCGACGCGTCCTCCCAACGTCGCGTCCCAAAACACACCGTTATCGTTGGTGTGAAAGATGACGGTTGAGATGCGTGGTTCGTGGGGATCGGCTAAATAAGAATGCCACAATAAGCCGTCGGGCAAGAGGTGCCAGTCGTATCGACCGGATTGGGAATCATTGACAACGTGTCCCGCACCAATCGCATCGCGACAAATTGCGTCGCATTCGGAAACGGTCTGATCCAGCATCCGTTCGTGTTCAGAAAACAGCCTTGGCAGATCTTGTCCGTGCGCATCGCGAAACGTCAAGAATGCGATAGCAAGAACAACCGCGATGACTCGGCAGCACAAAGGACGCCTGATGGAGTCGACGGCCGATAATATTCGTCGAGTCAACACCAACTAACGCTGCCTCTCCGCTTTGACGCTGGCCATCGAAACCGGCGTGGACAATGGCGCCGGGCCGATTCGTTTTGCAAGAAACAACTGATTGTGCAATGGGAAACTGTCTAATTCGTGTGTTGACGCGATTGCATGCTTCGCCGAATCGATATTCTTCTTACCCGTGACGACGATCGCTTCAGGTACGCCGGCAATGAATCCGGCGAATTCGTTTCTCAGTTCATTCGGATAGTACACGACGCGGCCGGGTTCGAATTGCATCTGAGCCGCATGTGTGGTCGACCCGAAAAACACGACAATGGTATCGGGATGGTCCGCCGCAACCGTGGACGCCTTGACATACAGCGAACGAGTCGTCGCGATCGTCGGCAACAGTTGGGCCGACGCAAAAGTCAGGACGGCGACGCCCAGTCCCGCCGTCGCCGACCAGGCTCGGGGCGAAAAAGCAAGCCGATGATTCCAAAGTTTGACAACAAATCCGCCGACGGCCACGCAGCAAAGCGTGGCTACAACTGACGACGGACCGACGCCGACCAGCCAAACGTCGACCCCGACCATCACCAAACAACACACGACCAATGTCATCGATGCCCGCTGTGGAA
>JAGQPO010001082.1 GCA_020426665.1 Planctomycetales bacterium | reverse complement strand
ATCGAATTCAGCGGTACCGAGCCGAGCCGTTTCGGGTAAACATCGTCGAATCGGCGTTCCCACTCCAACAGTGATTTCGCGTCTTGCGGGACGTCTTTCCAATTGACGACTTCGGCGTGATCCGAATACCACTTGAACGTTTGCTGGTGTCGCGGTGTCAGAAAGACTTCATTGCCAGGCATCGCCACTCGAATCCAGTCACAAACTGCAACCCAGTCGTGGTGTGACCGTCGCTGGTCCTGGACATCATCGTCCATCGCGAACCCCAACAGTCGATGACTGGTCGATGGCGGAATCCCCAAGCGACCGCGCTGATAAGACGAAGTTATGAAGAATCCGGTAGCGATTACCAACAACAACATTGCGATTCCGGTTTTGATGTTCGTCGCCGCTGACTTTTCGCCCCACGTTTGCCGCTGTGTCACGGGCGGTGTCATGCGCTGTCCCCAAGGCTGTGTCAGCCACTGCATCAACAGGATTGCTACAACCAGCGGGACAATCGCATCACTGAGTCGAAACCAATAGTATCGCAACAATTTTGCCGCCAGGTTTGGCATCACGGGAGGAAGTGACCCAACGATCAATCCACAACCGGCGATGACGAGAGCCCCCAGTGCAACCCATACCAATCTTCGGCCTCCCGGCGTCAAACGACTGGTCATCGCAAGGACAATCAGCCCGCCGGCCAGCACCCCATGGCGGATGAACCAATCCACCGGANNCACTCGGTAACAAGTGATGACGAATCCGCATGTAACTGTAGATTCGCGCCGCTTGAACACTCTCCTCCGGCGTCGAACCCAGCGTCAGGTTTAGCGCCGGCAGCAGCCCGAACATTGCGAGAGCTCCGCCGATGAACAGTCCCGGAGAAAAAAATCTCACTGCGGTTTCGTCCTCTCGATCGCGCCGCCAAACTTCGGTTACCAAAAATGCAATGGATGCCGCGATGACTGCCCAGCCGCCGGTTAAAACATGAAAGGCCGATGCACCGCCGAACCAAATCCACGCACGGGACCATCGGCGGCAAATGATCTCGGCGATCCCCATCAAAACCATCGCATAGGCCGGCACTTTGGCTTCGATGCCACCGACGACCCACTCGCCCGCCAGATTTCCGTGTTCAATGCCCACCAGCCACAGCGTGGCGATGCCGAGCGATGCCAGAGCAGGCAATCGGATGTTGCGGGCGCAGTAACGCAATCCGATCGCCAGCATGGTCCATCCGATTAACCGGCCGATCCATGCCGTCGCCGACAGCGAGACGAATTGGGTCAGCAGCCCGAACGTCCAGTAAAACGTCGTGTGGGCTTTGCCGGATGCCGCAAAGAGATCGTTGGCACAATAGCTGGGGTCCCAAAAGTTTCGTGCCTTGATCAGATAATGTGCTTCGTTCACGGCCGGCGCGGGGTCGCCTGCATAGATGAAAAACAATCCGACCAGCGCAGCAACCTCCACAACCGCGATCCCTATCGATCGTTGCTGCGGGGCTGTCGGTTCGTCGGGTGATGCTGCGGAGTTCAACGGTTTTTCATCAATCGTTTACGGGCACAAGTCGATCGCCATTGCGATCGCCGAGAGCATGCTATTGCGGCTAGCCGTTCCTTTCCACGCAAGGTCCAACGCAGTGCCGTGATCCACACTCGTGCGAACGATCGGCAATCCGAGTGTGACGTTAACGGCGTCGTCGAATGACAGTGCTTTTAATGGGATAAGTCCCTGGTCGTGGTACATACAGACGTGTACATCGGTTTGGCCTCGCATCGCCGGCGTGAAAGCGGTGTCAGGGGAAACAGGGCCGGTAATTCGCCAGGCTCGATGATGCTTCTTGCAATCTTCTTGAACCTGTTGAATGGCTGGACCGATCAAGTTTTCTTCTTCCCCGCGGCTGAGCAGCCCGTTTTCACCCGCATGCGGGTTCAGTCCTAAAACTGTAATCCTGGGCGGACGGCCGTGCCGCAATTCCATCGCTTGGCCGGCCAATCGAATTGCCCGGGTGATCAAAGGGACCGAAAGGGACTCAATTGCGTCGGCCAGCGGCTGATGGATGGTTGCCAAGACCGTGGAACATTCTTTGCCGGAAAGCATCATGCAATAATCGGCGGTGCCAGTTCGGTCGGCCAGCAATTCGGTGTGCCCCAGGAAGCCGGTTTCTGCTAAATGCCAAGCCTCTTTTTGAATCGGCCCGGTCACGATCGCGTCGAAAGTCCCGGCCATGGATTCACGAATCGCAAAGTCAACCGCGGCAAATGAGGCTTCTCCCGTGTGACGAGAAAACCGGCCCGGAACAAACGATTCAAGTGGCACATGGCCACAATCAACGACCAGCGATTCTTTGTCGCGATGACGATCAAGTTGCCTAAATGAGACGACTTCCGGCATTTGAAGGCCGAGTTTGGCAGCGTTTAAGCGGATCACCTCACCAGGACCGATCAAAACCGGCTGGCACCGTTTTTGAACTTCCTGATCCGCGGCACAGGTCAGCGACAATTCGGGCCCGACTCCAGCCACGTCCCCAACTGTCACCGCTAACCGAAGTTTGCTTCGGTTAGAGGTGGCCGACGTGGAAGGCGAATTAGCAGACATTGGACTGGCGTTTTTCCAATAATTTCGTTGTGATGGTGACCTGTGAAGCTTAGTCGAACAGTGCCAGTGGCTTCCAGGGTGGTCGCATTCACGGGAATTCAAAAATGTCGGCTTCGGGACAATCCGGCCAGAATGAGTCCCGGTTTGGCGGAGCGTGTCGCCCCAGTGTGCTCGTGAATTGTCTGTCAGTCGCCGCGGGTTGCTAAAATGTATGGCACACACGATTGATCGATCGACAGATCGTTGGAGTGAATAAGGAGACGCAATGCGAACCCCGGCAAAAACATTCAGTGCATTTTTGTTGTTTCTCGACGGGCGTCACTGCCGGTCGAGATGTGGCTTCGCATATCGAATCAGTGATTTCGTCCCGTATGGTTTCATTCCGTACCTGTTTGTGCTGTTGCTGCTCCTGCAGTTCTCCGAAACTGTTGCCGTCGGCCAATCTGTCCAGCCGTCCGCTTCACCCGAGGAATTGACGGCAATGGTCGTCTGCCCGACGGCGTTTCGCGACGCGCTGGCCGAGTGGACCGACTATCGTCAAAGCCAAGGTGTCCAGGTTCGGATTTTGGAATCAGCGGCGACCGCGGATGAATTAAACATCTTAATCCGCGCTCAGGCACTCCCATCGGACCGATTCTTGTTATTGGTCGGCGACGCGCCGGTGATCGGTTCCCCGGCAGATCCGACCAAGCAGGTGCCGATGCATTATGTTGCGACAACGGTCAGTGCAAAATTTGGAAGCACACCGACGATGGCCACCGACTATCCGTACAGCGACATTGATTCGGATGGACAGGCCGACGTTGCCGTCGGCAGATTACCCGTCCAATCGACGCAACAATTACGGGAGATGGTTCGCCGTATCAAGGCATACGAATCAAGTCGCGATTATTCGCTGTGGCGACAACGCGTCCAACTGGTGGGTGGCGTCGGAGGGTTCGGCATGCTGGCTGATACCGCGATCGAGTCGGTCACTAGAATGATGGTCACCGCTTCATTGCCGGTATCCGTCCGAACCAGCGTCGCGTATGGAAGCCCCGGTCATCCGTTTTATCCACGCGAGCGTTTTACCGATTCGGTCGTCAATCGCTACACCCAAGGCTGTCGGTTTTGGGTCTATGCCGGTCACGGTCAAGTGGAAAAGCTGGACAGCGTTCCCCAGGGGCCGACGGGCGTTCCTGTGTTGGATGGTACATCGATCAGCACACTCAAATGTGACCCTCGCAACGCGCCCATCGCAGTTTTACTTTGTTGCTTTACCGGCGCAATTGACGCCGGCGTCGACAGTTTTGCGGAGCGACTGTTGGCGCATGAGTGCGGACCGATTGCCGTGATCGCCGGAAACCGCGTGACAATGCCTTACGGAAACGCATCACTGACGCTGGGACTGATTGATTCAATTTATGGACAAGCTCCCGGTGACACTGGGCCGGCCGATCGGCTGGGTGTTGCGTGGCTGGACGCCACACGTCGCTTGGAAGCGGAAGACCACGCGTTGGAAAATGGACAGTTGCAAACGATGATCGACGCGGTCGCCTCGCTGGTCAGCCCTGCCGGTGCGAGCCTGGCAGACGAACGAAGTGAACACGCCGCATTGTATGGACTGCTCGGTGACCCGCTGTTGAAGCTGCACCCGCCGTCGCCGGTCACCATCAAATCCGAGACGGGCTTTGATTTTGGTAAACCGATCGAAGTCACCGTGACCAGCCCCATCGACGGCGAATGTATTGTCATGTTGGATCATCCACTGGGTGAATCGCATCCCTCCAAGCCAGGACAACCCAAACGCGATCCCAACGAATTGACGCTGGCGATGGCGACCGGCCCGGTTCAAGCCGGGCAGCCGCGAACGTTCTCGATCCCCCTGGAGGATCCGCGCAGCGGTCTTCTGACCATTCGCGTTCACGTTGCCGGCGACGAAACTTGGGCCGCCGGAGGCGGACAAACAAACGTACGCCCGCCAAGTCGCTGAACGTCATTTGTGCCGACAACCAAGCGACATCAGCCGACTCGCGCGAGCG
>JAGQPO010001081.1 GCA_020426665.1 Planctomycetales bacterium | reverse complement strand
TGAATCTGACCACCCAACGACGACTTTTAATCACAATGACCGCCGGCTGTATGGCCGCCGCGGTCGGAAGTGTCGTTTGGTCGATCAGTGACATCGAAGAAAGCACTCAACGACCCGCCAAATTGTTGGCAGATCGGCAGAACGGCGCCGAAGCAGCCGATGGGGCGATGCAGAGCATCGCCGATGATGAATCTGGTCAGGCGAACTTGTCGATGCCGCTGTTGAAACCACTGTACGATGCCCCCAAGCCGGATCCACCCAAGACGCGCGTCGCGCCGAAGGTCGTCCCGCCGCCGACTCCGCCACAACCGAAAGTGGTTCGCTTGGATTGGACACTGGACGGGACCATCATCGACCCGGATCGCAGCGTCGCTATCTTGACCGACGAGACTGGAAAGACGGACATTCGCGCCGTCGGTGAAGTCGTCGAATTGTCCCCGCCGGGCGTCTTGGTCCGCAAAATTGATTCTGAAACGGTGACGCTTGAGGTTCGTGGAAAAGAATCGACATTGCGTTTGAAGCAGTCGTTTGCCGGTGGCAGTTCTGATGATCCCGATCGACAAAATCGGAGACGCAATCGATGACCGATACGGTTCCGATGCCCCGGCAAACGTCGGCCGCCACCAAGCCGGCCGATCCCGGTTTGAACGTCTGCATTGACGGCGGCGGATTGATCACCCGAACGGAATCGAGATGGCTGATACAGGTCGGTCGTGAACAAGTGGAATTGGCCGCGAACACAGATCCCAAACTTGCCGCCGAGCGATTCGCGAATTTGTGTGATGACGTCAAAGGCGTTCAGAGACGCTGTGTGCTTGCACTCGACGCGAGTGAATGTTTCTTCGCCAGTTTTGAAGTCCCCGATTCCATCGATGCCAGCGACCGTGGCGCCATAACGTATGAATTGGAACGGCACATTCCGCTGGATGCCGAAGCCATGGTGTCGGACCATTCGATCAGCGCGGCAAACGGTCGGGTTGCAGCAGTTGCCGTTCAAATCGATCGTCAACGACAAATCATTGACGCGTTGGAGTCCAGCGGAATCGAAGTCGTCTCGATCATCCCGCTGGCATTCTTGGCGGCTCGCCGATTGCAACAGATCGTTGCGCAACGATCTAAACCAGAGCCCAATTCGTTGGGCCTGTTGATGTTCCACGACGGTTCGGTCGACGCGATGACGGTCGACGTTGGCGGGATTGTTCGCTGGCGACAATTCGGTGACAGCGAAGTTGAATTGCGGCGTCATCAGGTCATCGATTCTGACCACATCGACTCTTCGGCTCCATTGTGGGTGGTGGAAGGCGAAGATCGCGACTTGAAAACGTCCCGTCCGGTGCATCATTGTGAATCTTCCTTCATCCAACTGGCTGCCGCAGGGACAAACCTCGCCTTGCGAGGGCGTTGGGGGCGTTGGCCGGATCTGAGACGTGGCGGATTGGCACCACGAGATCCCTTGTTTGCCGTTGCTGGTCCGCTGCGAATGTTTGCGATCTCCGCCGTCGCAAGTTTGATCGTCATTGCCGTGGCCGCATGGTTTCGCGGCGAAAGGTTGGCAGAACAGTCCGAGCGGGTACGCCAACAACAAAGGGCCGCTTTCACATCGGCCTACCCGGCGCGTCGTGTCCCGGTCATGCTGATGCGAACAATACGAAGTGAACACAACAAGGCGTTGGGATCGCGTGGACGTGGCGACACGATCGATTTGCCGATACCGGCGACGACCGTATTGCGACAGGTTTACCGCGGATTGGAACACGCACAAACGGTTCAGAAAATACGGTTGCGGTTGACCGACATCAACATTGTCGACGGGGAATGTTCCTTGACCGTTCGCGCCGTCGATGCGGTCGAAATCGGCGTTATCGCCAAATCGCTTGAAACCGTCGGATTCGAAGTCCAACCGCCGGCATCCGAACAGATCCAGCCCAGCAAGGACGAACCGATTGCGACTTATCAGTCGACGATCATGGCCGTTTGGCGAGACAAAAAAACAGCGATCGACGAGGCCGACCGCACATGAATGCGACGACCAAACGAGTTCTGGTCGGGGCCGCCATCGTCATGCTGGGCGTGTACTCCGCGTCAATCGTGGCCGGCACTTGGGCGGCGGCTGGTCGGCTGGAACTGGATCGCCAGGATTTGGGTGAATTGCAACAGAAACTTCTCGAGATCGATCGGATCTCGACCGTGCCCCGCGTCGCCGCTTTGGAATTGGAGGCACCTGACAGAATCTCCAATCGTCTGAGCGCGGCGATGAAAGAAGCAGGCATGTCGGACAATTTGCTTGCAAATCAAACCCCTTTGCCGCCCCAGCGGATTGGGCAGTCGGATTTCACGCTTCGCCGCGTCGAGATCAAGCTGAACGCCGCGACGATCCCGCAAATTGTCGCGTTCTGTGACGCGTTGAAAGACGAATCGACGGGCAGCGTGGTGCGAGATTTACAGCTTTATGAACCCCGTAGCATGGGGGCGACGGAGACTTGGAATTCACAGATGACCTTGACCCAAGTCATTTTTTCACCGAAAAGCGATTCGTGAAATTGTTTTTGCGGAAATGAAATGCAGCGAAACGGAATTCGTAGCGGCCATGCGATTGTCTTTGGGATGGCTGCTGCGCGATTCCGTGCGTATCAAAAACGTTCTACCGCCGTTGCCGTTCTCACATCGGTAATCTGTTTCGGCCTGCTGTCGGGTTGTGCGTCGCTGCGCCGGGAGAAAAGCTCGGTTGTCCAAGTCGAGACGAAACGCAACACGGCACGCGCCAACCGGCTGACCTATGCGGGCATACGTGCGTTAAACAAACAGCATATCGACGAAGCCGCGAAACATTTTCGGGATGCCGTCGATGCCGATTACACCTATGGGCCGGCACACAATAATTTGGGGCTGATGCACTATGAACAAGGCAACTTGTACCAGGCTGTGATGGCATTCGAGCAGGCGCGAGAGTTTCTGCCCAATGATCCGGCCGTCGTCTATAACTTGGGGTTGGCACTCGAATCAGCCGGTCGAACCGACGAGGCATTGGAGTTGTACGGGACCGCGACGGCGATGGACCGCGCCAACCCGAATTTCCTGGGGAATTTGGTTCGATTGCGTGTTCGTCTGGGCGAGCATGATGAATTACTGGACCAGCAACTCCAAGACCTGGTGCTGATCGAGACGCGACCGGATTGGCGACGTTGGGCCGACGTTCAATTGGGTTTAACAAGGAACCTGGCCTTGGACCGCGGACCACCCACGCCGGATTTCGAATCGGCCGCCAATCGTGCAAATGATGCTCAGCCGACTAACATGCGAGGCAAGATCATCGACTTGACGCCGGTGATGCCGGTATCACTTGAGCAACCACCGGAGACGCAAATCGATCATGCTGGGGGCGCCGTTGAGCGCCGGTTTGACAAGCTGCCGGACGAGCCACCGATGGAATTAAAGCCACCGATGGAATTGAAACCGCAGATGAAATCGAAACCACAGACTGGCGGGGGAGAGAAGACCGTGCCCGAATTGATGCTTGAAGAAGGCGTCGTCGAGGATCTGACTCAAGCCGAGTAGCGGAACTCGTCAAGAGTTTCGATTCGCTCGGCCATTTACGAAAGTCTTGACGACTTCCGCTACACTTCCCCACGCGAAAGTCTTGAAGTTGCGTTTTCTGATAGCCCAGCGGGCGAAACATCAACTGCCGGGGTCGTAAGGCCCCGGAAAACAAGGCACTTGAAGCGATAGCCCGGAGGGCGACACAGCGCCGCGATTTTGTACCGACCTCCGGGCTACAATAGCGAAACTTCAAAACGCGAAAGCGTGGGTACGACGGACTTCCAGTCCGCC
>JAGQPO010001080.1 GCA_020426665.1 Planctomycetales bacterium | reverse complement strand
GCAAAAATCTCGCTGCAACGACGCAGCGCCGGAAGCTGGACTCCGTCCGCCGTCCATGCAAGCGATCCCTGCGTGAGTGCGATTTCAATTGACGGGTATCGCGTGTGCTGTGCCGTGATTTCCGCCATCTTTTGGTCGACTGAGATCGTGTTTCGATCTGACGGCCCAAGCTTTCCGCCGGTCAACCACACCGAGATGCAGTTGTGATGGTGGCTGATGGCTCCTGGATGATGAAGGCCGCTGATCGGCGTAATGACCTGGCGGTGTTTCTCCAATGGTTTTAGTGAACGCGAGAATTCGTATTCGGCGCCCGGCGATGTGATCTGGTAGTTAAGCGAGTGGACTCCGTTGGCAAGGTAGACGAACGCACTACGCCGGGGTGCCGCTGATTGTTGCTCGGAAGCGTGCAGTGGGACCATGCACTCGAGGAACGGAAGGGTGATGCAAGTCCCCATCGCACGCAGCGCGTGGCGTCGGTCGATCAACCAGGATTGGGAGAGGAAGTTCATAGGGGAACCTTTTGTAATCGTTTGTCGGTTTGTCTTCGCCCGACGTCTGATAATGTTATTGTGTTTGAATTTGATTTATCTTTTTCTGACCAAATCTGACAGCGCCACCGCTCGCACGATGTCGCGGACACCGTACTGTGTTTTCTTTGCTTCTTGCACGATCAAATCGATATCGCTTTGGTCGTCGACCGTCAGGACTCGTCGCAATGCGTACGTGCAAAGGTGCTCGATGAAAGCTCGCGCGACTTTGTCACGATCTTCGATCAATCGCTGTTTAAAACCGGCCGCATCCTTAAACGCCCGTCCGTCCGGCATGACGCCGGACGCATCGACCAATGGATTTTCGCCTGTGCCGGCCGCAACGACTTCACGTGACCTCCATTGCCCAATCGCATCGTAGTGGTCGAATGCGAATCCCAATGGATCAATCCCTCGGTGACAAGCAGCGCAACTGGTGTTTTCGGCGTGCGCGGCAAGTTTTTGGCGAATGGTCGCTTTGGGACTGGTCGGTGGATTTGGTTCAATCGGATCAACATTGGCCGGCGGAGGCGGTGGAGTTTTGCCAAGGATCGATTCGCTGATCCAGACGCCACGATGCACCGGTCGGTGCCGGGTTCCGTCGGACGTTAACCCCAGAACCGCGCCCATCGTTAACAAGCCGCCGCGATGATCGTCCGGACTCAGCGTGACGCGCCGGAAATCACCGGTCTTGGGTTCGGGTAGTCCATAAAAATCGCATAGCCGAGCATTGGCAACCGTCCAGTCAGAATCGAGAAACGCGTCGATCGACAAGTTATTGGCAAACGTCTCGCGAAAATACTCGACGGGCTCGGCACGCATGCTCGTTTGCAGCCAGTCGTCGTAAGTGGGGTACAGCGTTTTATCCGGCGGAAACATACCCACCCGATGCAGTTGCAGCCACTGTCGAGAGAAATCTTCAATGAACCGATGAATTCGGCTGTCCGTCAGCATCCGATCCACCTGATGATCAAGTCCCCTGTCATGAAGTTCGCCGCTTTCAGCCACGGCGAATAACGCGTCGTCGGGCATCGAGCTCCATAGGAAATACGACAAGCGCGAAGCGAGTTCCCAGTCCGTTAATCGTTCACGGACCACCGGTTCACCTTCGACCAAATAAATGAAGTTCCTGGACGTCAAGACACCCAGCAACGCGATTCGAAATGCATCATCAGTCGTCTCGCCCGCTTGGAGCTCCTCTTGGTAAGACTGCATGTAGTTTGTCAATTCATCTTCGCGGACCGGCCTTCGCCAAGCGCGCTCCGCGAAGCGTTGCAAATAAGTCACGACGACTTCGGGCGTTGATTCGGCCGGCGGCATAATGCCACGACGACGTTCTTTTTCTTGATCCGTTTCCAACGGACCTTCCCATTCAAGCCAATCCAGCAGTACTGTCGAGAACAACCCATTGCCCTGGTCGTCGAACATCTGTGGAGCGTTCGGATTCAGGAGCAATGTTTCGCTGCTGTGCGTGAACAGATACGAGGAACTTGTCAGCGCGTTGCGGAATGCCGCGCCACCGCGACGGTCTACGCCGTCGGTGGCCACCACACAAAAATCAAGGTTGGTTGGCATTTCCAAGAAAACTTCGAATTCATACATCTGAGGTTTGTCTTCGGGCGCAGTGATGTCAAATTCGATGATGCCATCGACGGTTTCTTCACCAGTCGACTTTCCAATACTTAAATGTGCTGGTTGACCACCGAGAGGACGAATCCCACTGGCTTGGAGGCGCAGTTTGTAAAGCCCGCTGTGTTCCGGACCGGTTCGGCCGAACCAGTTTGGGGCGAGCGCGCTTTGGACTCGCCCGGGAAATAGCAGATAACGCAGCGGTCGTTTGATGCCAAATCGATCGAGTACTTCTTGTTGTCTTTTCCCGCCGCCGTAACGCAAGTCTGCCGCGGTCTTGCGGACCTTGCGTGCTTCGCTTGTGGATGGTGGGAACGCTCGGTTTAAAACGGTTTCCGCCGCGCGATAATATCGATCCATATGCGATGGCGACAGCGAAAGTTCCGAACCGATGCGTTCAAAACCATGCCACAACGTGTCCTCGTTCAATTCACCCGGTTTTGCCGGATCGTATCGCACCGCCAATAAATCGTAGACGGTGTTCTGGTACTCCTTTCGGCTCAGCCGATAATGCGAGACTGCGGGCCGGGCCGCCATCCGCGCGGCGCGTCCTTCCTTTAGACGTGAATCAAGACTGGAGACAAAAGACTCAATCTCGTCTTGCGAGGGTTGCGGCTCCTTTTCCGGAGGCATCTCGGCGCTATTGACCTTGTCGATCGCCTCCGCCCAATGGTGGGTGTCCAGCCCTGCTTGGAAGTCTCGCGATAAAAGGTCAAGCCGGATGTCACCCTCTTGCTTTTGTTCCCCGTGACAGCGAACACAGTGTTTCTCGAGAAATGCTTCAAAGGGTTCGGCGCCGCAGGCAATACCGGTACCGCCAAGAAGGTATCCGAGAAGACACAGGAACATTGGTGCGGTACGAGGCGGGAATCGATTGGGGGACATTGTCATCGAGGGTGTCATGGCCTGCTT
>JAGQPO010001079.1 GCA_020426665.1 Planctomycetales bacterium | reverse complement strand
TCATAGTTTCTCCGCGATCAAAGCGCTGGATCGCGAAGCGATCAACGACCAACACCCAAAATCAAATCTGACCAGGCCCCTTCTCCATCGGTTTTGCAACCATGACCAAATGCGGTCCGCGTTGAACCAGGTCTAGATGACGCCTCCAAGCCGGCGTTCCATTGAGCAATTGCGTGAAAAAACTGGCGCGACGCCGAATCCACCTGGCCGCACCGATCGGGCTGGTATGGGCGAGAGAACGCAGCGTTTGCTTGATGCCGCCCGTGTGCCCCATCGAATCAATCTTAATCGCCGACGTCCACTGCACCTCCAAACCACTTCGTTGCGCATGTTCGGAAATTGATTGTCGAGTGACGCTTCGCAGGTGGCCCCAACGGTGAAACATCTGGTGGCAACTCGGACACAAACAAAGGTTGTCGTCCAAGTGTTCTTGGTGCGGAGTGGTTACCAGGATCCATCCATGCGGTTTGCAAATCCGATTCAATTCCGCAAAGTATCCCGCAATCCACTCGTCCCGAAGGTGTTCGTATGCCTCGGTCGAAATCACAACATCAAACGAATCTGATTCGATCGGCGTGGGTAATTCTGTCGCACTGGTGGCACCCAGGAACTCTCCCGGACCGACTCCGGACAATCGCTGGTTGACCGCTCGAACACTGCCAGCGGAAAACTCCATCGCCGCCACGGTCATCCCGGCTTTGACCAATGCCTCGGTCAGGTATCCAGGCCCGCAACCATAATCGAGCACCGTTGGACAAGCGACGCCCGACCTGAAGCGATCCTGGACAAACCAGCGGACAAGATGCGTCAGCGGTTCGGCAACGATTTTGCTGAAGTAGAGCGGCTCGAACCTTGGTTCACTGCAAACGTGATCCCAGAATTTTCCGATCGTGAACTCGGTCCACAGGTCTTCGGGACTTTCGCCGCCGGACGTCAAACTACTCATCCAGAAACACGTAACCTGGATGCATCCGTACGTACCATTCCCGCCACTGTTTTTGAGCCTTGCGCACGTCCGCGTTGGTGGGGTCATCCGGCATGTCATATCCCTCGAATTTGCGGCTGATAAACCGCAGTCCGTCTCTTGCATAAGTCCGCACAATCGTGTCGCCATCGGAAAGGGCATAGATCAATGCCGGTACGACACGAAATTCGTCGCTTGTCCCCAGGATTTTCGCCGCGACACGTCTTGATTGCCACGACTTACTGCCGCGAACCAATCGCTCCAGCCGATCCAACTGAGCCGCCCGCTGAACTGGATCGGTCGGCAACACGGCGGACTCCATCAACGACTTTCCGTCCAAATCGTTTGCACCGTCGCCTTCCAGCAACGACAACATCTCGGCGACCGACTTGGCCGGCGATTCAACCACCGCCATCCCGCCGTCAAGCTTGGCGTTTGCGGCGTTTGCGGGAATTCCGTAACCGCCCCGCGATGTCGCGGATGCCGGATCACCGAGTGCCATCTTGGTGCTGCGGATCAAGAATAAGATGGCGAATGCGGTACTGACCGATGCCGACGTGTACTGGGTTCTCTCCCAGCCGCCTTTGTCGGTCTGGCGTCGCTTCAATTCGTCAACAATGCGGTTGTACCAGTCCGGACTAGGGTTAATCGTACTTTCGCCGGCGATCTCCATGAAACTCTCGAATCGCTCGATCGAATAAACCGTGTAGTAGTACCACATTCGAACCTGGGCTTCCTGCTCTTTTGTTTTGCTTCGCCACGCCTGCATCGCAGCTATCGCGCGAAAAAGAGTGCCAGAGTCCATCTTTTCGGTTTTTTGACGTCGATCATCGTTAGAATCGGCAACGTAAAGCTTGACTGCTTTGGGCAATCCTTCGTAACCGCCTTTGTCTGCCGACGCACTGGCACCCCACAACCCAAGTGAATCTCCACCGATCAACAAGGATGATCCGGCAGCCAGAGCCATCGAAACCCGCACTTCGTTCTGAGGCACCAACCCGCGCCCGTTTGGCGGAACGGTTCCCAGATAGGGCCAACCGCCGCTGGGGTCCTGGACCATCAACAGCCAACGAATGATCGACTTGATCCGGTTGTAATCGACTTCGATTCCGTGACGCTCCATCGTCCAAAGAGCAAGAACGATGTACTGGGTTTGGGAAACGTCGCCGACGCTTTCCCCCTTGTAACCGAATCCGCCAACAGGCAACTGGATCTCGGCAAAGTAGCGGTAACATGCCGTCAATTGGCTCCGATACTTGTTGTGATCAATCTCGCACAACAAGAAAACGGAAACAGCCACTTCGTAGTTGAATTTGGGGGTCGACGATGCATCCAGCGTGTCAATGATTTGCAACGCCGCCGAGATCCCCTTTTGCACCACCGGGTTCGTTGGATCGTGATCGGCTTTGAAGTGGGCATACGCGCACATCACCACTTCGCCAGCGTTTCCCGTCGTCCCCTCCTGAAGCTCCGACTCCAAAAACCGCAGCCCGCTGTCGACCATTGCCGTAACAACCGGGTCGCTGGGGGTGTAACCCCAAGCCCTACTTCCGGAAACTGTCAGTTGAAAACTCGCAATAATCGACACCATCACGACCGGGATGGCGCTCTTGGTTGCGGCACGCATGATCTTTTGACACATAGATCGATTGATGAATGGGTGAGACA
>JAGQPO010001078.1 GCA_020426665.1 Planctomycetales bacterium | reverse complement strand
GCCTTGACAAAAGTCGTCGTCGACAAGCACTGCGTCACCTCTCTCGCAAACTTCCGGCTCGCGGAACCTTAAGGTTTGTGTACCAGTACGTCATCAAACGAGGGTTTCTGGATGGTCCGGCAGGCTATCGATTTTGCAAAATGATGGCCTGCTACGAATCGATGATTGTGGTTCGAAAACTAGAACCGAAACCAAAAGGCTCGTGCGGCAAAGATCGCCCGTGATGAAACGAAACTCCATCCGTGTTGTAAAGGCAGATCATTGGACTACATCCTGATCTTTTACATCGTTGTCGGCATCGGCGCGTTGATCGCGATTACCGACTGGCGGGCCGGTCTGATGGTTGCGATCGTTTTGGACTGTGTGCGCGATCCTGCGCGCAAACTTTCCGAAGGTGAACCCACGCTGGCAACCTATTGTGTATGCGTTGTGTGGGGAGCCGCAGCGGCCAATTTGTTCTTTGGTGGTGACCAGGGACTGCGGCAAATTCGCAAGCGATTTCCGTGGCTTGAACGGTCGATGACGTGGTATTTGCTGGGACTGCTTCCCGGGGCCGTGCTTTCGTTGGCGCTTTACCAAAACGGGATCCTGCTAGCCGGTTTGGGGTTCGTTTCATACGCAGCTCCATTGCTTGGAATTGCACTGGGCGCCGCGTTGGCCTACCGCATGAAGACACTGAAAAAGCTTCTGCAGTTGTACGTCATCGTTAATTGCGTCGCTTTTTCCGGGTCGATCGCAGAGTGGCTGCAATGGGACTGGCCGGCGATCGGCGGGCTGCAAGGATTCGAATGGATTCGGCACATGCCCGGCGTGATCGTTCGATTGATCTCCGGATTCTTCCGCAGCCCCGACATCGCTGGATTCCATGCCGCAAACGTCTTGATGGTCTCGACAATTCTGCTGCTCAATCGCGGTGACAAGCCGGGCTTTCGTCGATCGATCAGCCCGGTGTGGATGAGTGCGGCGATCTGGAGCGTGGTGCCGCTCATATTATGTGGCCGCAGAAAAATGTTGATGATGCCCGTCATCTTCTTGATCGCCTATCTGCTGTATATCCAGCTGGCGGCCAAGCACAACGTGGCGCGGATCGTCGGCTATGTTGCCCTGCTGATTGCAATCGGTGCGATTCCTTTGGCGCTGTATCGCGATGAGGAAGGTATAGAAGATCACCAGACCTACTACGCCACAACATTCAGCGACATGGCTCCGCGACTAAAGGACAATGTGGCCGGCAGCGTTGTCGGTACGCTTCGCCAGAGCGGTATCATGGGCTCGGGATTGGGAGTCGCCACCCAGGGGGCACAGCATTTTGCGGTCGAAGCACGTCGCGACGTTTGGCAGGAGGACGGAATCAGCCGGCTGTTCAAGGAACTCGGTGTTCCCGGAGTCTTCCTGATCGGATGCGCGTTCGTCATCGTCCTGAGAAAGTGCCGGATTCACATCCGCCAACAATCCTACCTGCCGCTGATTGAAATTCAGGCATTCACTTTTGCACTGTTGATGGCCAACCTGGCTTCCTTTGTGGCCTCTCATCAACACTTCAGCGGTGACCCGGCCAATGCCCTGTGGGTCTTGCTGTTTGCCGGAGTATTCCTCGGCACCCTCGGGCTAACCGACAGCTACCAAATGGGCGGCAGGAATCCGTCTCGACAGGCGTAGTCAGATGGTGCCCGTAAGCCGCTACTACCCCGACAATCCCTGCCAGAAGTACAGAGTGTCGCGTCTTCGCGACGGCCGATCACCAGTAGAGGGAATGAACGTGGTGTTTTGGGCTGAGATGGAGGATTTTCCCTCATATTATGGTTGCATTTGTTCAGCGCTGGTCTAACCTCTGGCAACACAAGTCCCATTGTTTCGTTCCCCACGCGGAACCCAGTTATATGAAATATCGAATTTTTGCCGCCCTCGCATTCGCAGCCATCTGTGTCTCTTCAGCCGACGCGGCGTTGGTCGGGTTCATTGGAACTGTCGATTCGGGTCGAGCCGGACCTGTATTGGGCTCGTTGCCGCGAAATTTCACCCTGGTGCTTGATTACACGCCGACTGCAGGCGGATCGACAACAATCAATTCGGGAACTTTGGCATTCAAGCCCACGCTTACCAATCCGAACGTGATTGTACCGCTGGAACCGACCTTTGGTGGTCTGCAAATCAACAACAACGGCGGACCGATGGGTCAGGACTTCTTCACGTTCACCGGTCGAGTGAACGGACCTCTGTTGGGCCCGAACAACGTCAATTTTTCGTTCACCTTCCTGAAACCCGCGGACACTGTCTCATCGGTCGACCTGAACCCGACATCGCTGGCAAGTTTGATCGCTGGTCCTTCAGTCCAGATCGCCTTCGCGGGCGGATCTGGTGGGTTCAGCGGAACCGGTCTGGTTCGCGGAGCTCCAGAACCCAGCACCATGATTGCCCTGTGTGGATTGGTTGTTGGCGGATGCGGCGTCGGATATCGACGTCGGCTAAGAAAGGCTCAAGCAGCAGCTTAGTCTACGACCTCAAACATCTTCGAACATTCTCAGGAAGGCGAGTCCCCGGTTAGGGGGCTCGCCTTTTTTCGTTTGATCTTAAGCTAAATTGTCGGGACATCGGTCTCGCTGTTATCGTCAGAGAGTCAGGTTCCCTGGCAATTTTTGAAATCGGCGCACGTTTCTGGCTGGTCCGCGACGGTCGCAATGTGCGACACTAAATGCGCCAGCTGGCGATAAACGCACGTTCACTACCGCCATGGCGTGTGCGGCGGGTGAATTTCTTTTTTTCCTGGACCAACCTTAAGCACCGTTTCAGCCCCCTATGGAAAGCCACCGCTCCAATACGATTGCTGCCGTGACATTTTGGGTGTCGGTGTTTCTGGCGCCGATGCCTGGATTTGCAGTCTATCTGTCCTGGCTTGGCGAGCATGACCAATATGGTTATGTCCTTCCGTTGCTGATTGCCGTTATCGCGTTGGTCCTGTTTCGTTGGGATTTCCAGCTAAGGCTACCGACATCGTTGCGGTCGTTGCTGATCTTGGGTGGGGCAATCTTTGTGCTGCTGTTTGCGGCCTATCGCACCTCTCCATGGTTAACGGCGATTGCATTTGTTTTGGTAGCGACCGGATGGCTGCACACCCATTTTTCAAGCGGCTCGCATCACCGAATGACCTATTTGGCGTTGCCGTTGGTGATGTTGGTGCGATTGCCGCTGAACCTGGATCTGACGTTCAGTTCGATGCTTCAGCGTTTTACGTCCCAGGTCAGCAGTTACTTGCTGGACGCATTTGGGGTGGCCCATTATTTGCGTGGCAATGTGATCGAATTACCGGGCGGAACACTGTTTGTTGAAGAAGCTTGTAGCGGGGTGCAATCACTTTTCACGCTGATGTTTCTGGTATGCCTTTGGATTGTCTTTCGTCGTCGCCCGCTGATTTCAACGCCCGTGTACATCATGGCGGCGGTTGTATGGGCGATGGTGATGAACGTGATCCGTATTACTGCGATTGCACTGGCCCAGGAATGGTATTCGTACAATCTGGCGGAGGGCATTGCCCACTCAACACTTGGTTGGGTCTGTTTAATCATCGCAACGCTGCTAACGCTTTCGACCGATCGAATTCTTCGCGTTGCTTTTTATCCGGTACCTCCGAATGAATCCGGCCACGAGGGAAACCCCGTTGTTCGGCTGTGGAATCGATTGTTGCTATTTGGCGTGGACGAATCGGATCTTGGAGAAGACGAGTACGCGACGAACGATTCACAAGAACCCGTGTTCGTTTCGAGTACCTTTGCAACAACCCTTGTATCGATCTCATTGTCATTGTGCCTACTTTGTCTGGGATTGGGATACCATGTTGTTCAGTCACGTTTCGGCAGCGTAGCGGTTGATGTCAATCGCCGAATTCTGTGGGAGCCTGACAAGGATCTATTGCAGAGCACTCCGTTTGCATCTTTTGTGACCGACCACCAGATGCTGCGCGAGGCCAACAGCCGACAACTGGGTAATCACGCCGACGTATGGACCGTGATCATCGACGGCATGCCGGTACGACTTGCCGTCAGCCAGCCGTACCCGGAGTGGCATGATATGCGCGCCTGTTACGTCGGAAACGGTTGGCAAATCAATGATTGGATTGCCGTTTGGACCACCTCTCGGGAAAACAGCGACGCTGAAGGGGACGATCGCCTGGAGCATCCAAACGTCGAACAACAATGGCCGATTTCTTACCTGGAAATGGTTCGCGACACACGCGGATTTGGAACACTTTTGTTTTGCGGAATCACCCGCGATGGCGAATTGCTGAGCCCGCCGATGAGTGGACTCGGGGCACTGCTGGACGCCCGCGTCCAAGATCGCAGCATACTTTCATCCAACGTGATCATGCTGCAGCTGTGGACCGAATCAGAGATGCCGTTGGTACCTGATCAGATTGCAAAACTCCATTCGTTGTTTACATCCTTCCGCCAGTCCGTGCATGACGCTCTATCGACTGAATCGGGTCTCAAACCACCTCGCACTGAACTGACCGGTGGGCAGATCATTTCCCAGAGGCATCGCCGATGAATTTTATGAGCCATCTTCGCCGAGGGGTTCGCAGAATTCGCTATACCGTTTGGTATGTCATCAGCCTGCCTGCGCGAATTGATTTGGTCGGAATCCTGATCCGCGCCTTTGCGTTTCCCAATCACGATTGGGCAACGCGTTTGCGTCGCAATCTTGCAGAAGATAAAGACGATGTCACGTGGCAGCAGGCGATCAATCCGATGTATTGGTTTGCTTGGGGAGCCAGGTTCGTCTGGAAGTGGTTCCTGACGCGGCCCTATGCGACTCTTGCCCCAGCGATTCCTGCGTTTGTCGTCTTGGCCGTGCTGGCGGCAACTGCGATCGCGGTAGCGCGACGTGATTCCAGCGAAATCCAGGCAATCTATTTGGATAAGCTGCGTGTTTCCATGGCGTCTGGCCAAACGGAAATCGCCGCCGTCGCGGCCCAGCGTCTGCTTGAACTTGACCCCGATAATTTGGAGCACCAGTATCAACTGGCGATGCTGGACGACGAACTGGGGCGAAACGAATCTGCCCGAAGCGCCATCTTTCGACTTGCAATCCAAAAGCAATATGGGCCTGCCGCATTGTGGATGTTGAAGGCTTTGGTCTACGACGTAGCGAAACAGGACGACGACGCTCCGGAACAGTCGCGTCGAACGGCCTGGGATCCGACGGAACAGCAACTCTGTCACCAATGCGCGACCATCGCGATCAGCAACCTGCCGGGCAATCGAGCGAGATTCGCACAGAAGTTGTACGCCGGTTTCCTGGCCGACACCGGGCACTACGGGGACGCGCTTCGGCACTATCGCGAAATCTCCGAAACCGAACCGTCGGTGAACCTTGCCGCGGCACTGTTGGCCGATCGCGTCAAAGACTATGACGCTTCACAGCGATTCGCCAAAGCGGCGATCCGTTTTTTGAAACCCAAGTTTCTTGCCCAACCCACCTCGGTTGAACTTCGTTTGCAATATGCCCAGGCGTTGGTATTGGATGAACAGTTTAACGAGGCGTACCAATTGCTCGTTGACGGCTACAAATTGACACCGGCACCAATTCTAGTGGCGGCGACGGCGGAATCATTGATCTTCAGGGCCAAGAATTTGCAGCGTACGTTGGGCGAACAGGAGTCGATGGCAAAGCGGGCGGAATTCATTTTCCAGGCTCAAGAGATTGCCGGACAAGATCCGCTGGTCATCGAAGCGGTTGTGGAGTTCTTGATCGAGTGTGCCGAGGCCGAAAGTGACGGCCTGGAAAACGTGCGGCGCGACCTACTTCGTGGGTTGGATCCCGCCGCCAAGCATTTCGTCGAAGGCACCGTCTTGATGATCAAGGGCGAGACAGAAAAAGCGCGAACCCACTTGGAACTGGCAGCCCAACAGAGCGACGGAAACTTGGCCAGCATGTTGAATAATTTGGCCTACACGCTTGGTCGTTCAGACGAAAAATACCTTCCTCGCGCACTTGAACTGTCCAACATGGCCCTCGAAAAACTTCCAGGGCACCCAAGTCTGCTGGAGACGCGCGGCCAGATTCTGTTGCGAATGAAACGATATCGTGACGCGATCGCGGATTTAGAAAAGGCGTTGACCGATCCTGGGCTCAAATCGATGGCGCACACGGGGCTGGCAGAGGCCTACGAGGCTCTGGAAATGTTTGATTTAGCGAGTGAGAACAAAGAACTTGCCGACCGGTATCGGTCGGGAGGACGCTAACCAGACGGTTGCCACCGATTTGACTGCTCACAAAAGTCCACCGGGAATCGACTTGACTGAACGGGGGGTTGTTAAGGCGAGTTGTGTGATTGAGGATGTACCGGCAGGACGAGTCGCATTTTTGACCGGTGCAAGGAATCGTTGTGAATTGCACCTTTAGAAATTTTTGCGAAGGAGCAGTTTTCACGAGGGTATCGATCGTATCACGATCCGTTTATTCCTAGTGTGCCGACGGATCGGATCATACTTGCTGCGTTAAAATATTACGTCTCGTCGGCATCTTCTGCAAAGGCTTCCACGATGGCTGGCCTGTAGTGTTATGAGGGAACTCCCTCGGGTTTGGAGCGTCGATTTAACTGAATTATTTCAAAAATCGACTACGCTCAGGTCCTGTCGATAATAAAGTCAATTCACTTGCAAAACTGGCAGCCTCCAATGCTGGAACAGCCGAACTTATCTCAAGTCCAACCCAACACAGTCGGGCATCTTGATGCAAGCCAAGAGCCGCAACACAATGAAACGATTCTGACCATTCTGTGGCGTTTCAAGTGGTTGTTGGGAGTGTTTGTCGCGATCGGCACTTCGATCGGATATTGGGTTTACAAACAAAAACCCACGACCTACCGAGCCACGTCTCAGTTGTTGTTCAAAACGGACACGCCTCTGACTCTCGATTCGTCCACCGGAATGATTCGTGGCGGTATGCCGAGCGGAACTCTGATGCAATCGTTGATTGCTTCGGATGAAATCGTCAAAAACGCGGCCGAAGATTTACACCAACAATCTATCCCGTCACTCGACGGCGTCGACCAATCAAAACTGGTCAGCATGGTTCGACAAGGGATTCGGTTCCAGGCGATCACGGATGCACAAGATTCTCGCGATCGTATGATTGCGGCCCTCAATTTTGACGGACGCGATCCGGAGGTTTGCGTGGCTGCCGTGACCGCCGTCAGCAAGTCGATCAGTC
>JAGQPO010001077.1 GCA_020426665.1 Planctomycetales bacterium | reverse complement strand
CTATTTGGTCGCATGGAGAGCGTTCGCTCAGGCGGGCGCCGCAACAACGCTGGAAGAAGTTCGTGCACAATTCGTCAGCGGTGTGGATGGCAGCGAAGTGATGACGGACCAAACGGTTTACTGGGAACAGGACTGTCTACCAACCTCGCTGGTCTGGAATTCAAAGTCCAATCAATTCGTTATTTCCCTCTCAAGCGTGGTGCATTCAGGTTACGCCCGCTTTCTCTCAGCGGAACAGCCCAGCTTCCTTGGTGCGGAACAGCAGATCTATCCCAATGCGTTCGACGAAATGCTTTATGTGCCTGAGCAAGACCAATACTGGCTTTTGACCGAGGGGACGGCTCCCGGCAAAGATGCTGCAGCAATTCTCGATGGTTCGACCTTGACGGCATTGGGGACCACGGACGACTACATCCGAAAGTTCAATCTATCCAAACCAACGAGTCCCCAAGCTTACAATCCGAACCATCATGAATTGTTGTTGGTCTCCAACTTCATCGATACGTCGAATTCGAACAACACGGATCGTGGCCTCGAAATCTACATCGAACGTGTCGATACCGTCAGCGGCACTCGAATTCCTTCGCCACGCGTCGACGAGGGACTGTTGCGAATCAGTGACATTGGACCAATTGGTGAATCCTTCTACGTGCACAGTCCCAGTGTTGCGTATAGTCCCAAGAGCAACGAATACCTGGTCGTTTGGCGATCCAATCACGAAACCGGCGGACTTGCCGATGGCATCATCTATGGTCAACGCTTGCAATTCGACGACCATCGATTGATCGCATACGAAGGCAGCGAAGGTGACGATGATTTGACATTGCGGCTGTCCGATGACCGGTCGATTCTGGAGTTGGTCGACACGGTTTCCGGGGCCGTGCTTCGCTCCCAGCCATTGCTGTCGACAACCTCCGTCGAAATCCGCGGTAACGGCGGTGACGATATCTTGCGAGTCGATGCGACGCACAATTCCAGTGGGCTCAGTCGTTTCATTCAATTGCAAGACGGAATCGCCTTCGACGGAGGTTCCGGCATCGACCAATTAATCGTCTTCGGTTCTTCGGCCTCGACCGCGGGCTCCTATCTTCCGGGTCCGGCGGCGAGTTCGGGTCAATTGAATCACGAGCAGCAGAGTGTTCAGTTGAACGGTGTCGAAGCGATCATCGATCATGTCCCGGGACAGATGTTCGTCAGCGGGACGCCGGCGGCCAACCAAGTGACGAACGTCGAATCAGGCACAACATCGACCCTGCTGATCGACAATTTTCCGACCTACTCATTTTCAGATAAGTCAAGCTTGTCGATCGACACCCTTGCCGGTGAAGACGATATCAAAGTCACACAGCCGGTGCGGAAGCTGCATGGTCTGCTGAGCGTTTACGGCGGATCGGGGTTTGAAGGCGACACGTTGCGGGTGCAAGGCAATCATCTCTCGTACACGCCCTCACCCGTCGACCAAGACCGATTCCTGTTCACAGATGTCGATGCCGCGAAGTCGACCGTTGCGGGTTACTTTGACCACGTCATCGTGCAGGCCGACTCGCTTTCGGCCATCGGATACGACGGCGCCGCCACTCGGACCTTCCATCTGCCTGCAGCAACTTCTTCAGGCGCGAAGGCCGTTGGTTTTTTGTCGCAGCAGGGCGGCGAATCGGAAGGGGCAGTAAGATTCGTTGACGTTGGGGGGCAGTTGATCGCAGAATCGGCCGCGGGTTCATTTGAAACGACCGGTGGCGTACTGACGCACTCGTTCTTCGAAGCTGTCCCGTCCGGCCTGAATATCGAAGTCGAAGCCGCGACAGTCGCGACAGCTCATTCTTTTGAGTTATTTGGAGGATTATTCGAACCGAGCGAGTTCGCAGCCGAGGAAGAACCGAATAACCAGATCAGCGATCAGATCGCCGTCATCATCGACAACGACCACCGTGTCGCGCGCTCGGGAAACGTTGTAACGGGCGACGTCGACATGATTTCCGTCATCATCGATAACGATCATCGAATCGCAGCGATCGTCGACAACGATCCCGATCGCAATGGAGACTCGATTCATTCGCTCTTGGAAATCCTCGCTCCCGACGGTGAAACCATCGTCGCCTTTGGATCCAACCTGCCCGAGACAACCGGAAACGCCGTCGTCAGCGATCCTTTGCCGGCAGGAACTTACTACGTCAGGCTACAAAACAATCGTCTGGATGGCGACGGGAACTACGATCTATTCTTGATGGATGTAGCCGAGGAACGTTCCGTGACGGATGGTTTGGCGGCAATCGATTTTCAGCGCCGCGCGGCGGAGATTCCGATCGAATCCTACGGTGATGAAATCGAGCCGAACGATTCGTTTGGCGACCCCATCGGCGTCATCATCGACAACGATCACCGTGTCTCGCGTCTCGGCCAGGCGATCGCCGGCGATGTGGATTTGAATTCTGTCATCATCGATAACGACCATCGAATCGCGGCGGTGTTGAACAATGATCCGCTATCCGAAGGAATTCTCGCTCACACCTTCGTCGATATTCTGGCTCCGGATCAGCTTACGGTGATCGCGGCCGGTCACAACTTGGCCGGAACGCCTGCAAATAGCGTCGTCACCGATCCGTTGCCATCGGGCACCTACTACATTCGTGTCACCACGGCGACGGAATCGGCGAATGCGAATTACGGGCTGACCGTTTTCAACGTGAGTCCCGACTCGCCGTTCCAAAACGATGACGGCATCGGCGGATTCGCATATGCATTGCCTCTGAATCCTGGTCAACATGCCACCAACAGCACCCCTGGAACGGTGCCGAGTGACGACCTTGTCAAGTTCTTTCCGCTGGGACATCAAAACTCGATCCTTCGATACAACGACGCGACGCCGCTGGATCTGGTGAATACAGC
>JAGQPO010001076.1 GCA_020426665.1 Planctomycetales bacterium | reverse complement strand
TTTCAAAAATGACATGGAATGTCGCCGGACACTCCGAGGCCGGTTTGGCCGACCTAATCAATCTCTCGGTCGCGGATCGAGACTCGCCAGTACATGAAGTGCGGACGGTCTCCGACCCAAGGCACCGCCCGCTGGCACTCCCAGACGCGAGTGCCGTTATAATCGACGCGCATCGGCAGATTGGTCATTGGCGCAATCGAATAATGCCATTTCAGTCCGTTGTCTGATTGGATCGCTTCGATTTGCAGAATGACTTCGGGGTCGGTCCCCATGACGAACGCAAAAACTGCGCCGTCGATCACATCATGCTTTTCGCTTTGGTAACGATAGATCGGTTGAGCGAGCAGTCGAAACGAGCCTTGTCCGTCCCCGGTTCCCGGCGGTACGGACGGTTCGAAGTTTCTCGCCAAGTGACGCATCTGTGTCAGTCGAAGGTTGGCTGACGATGCGGGCGTAGGCGCATTGGGTATCGCAGCTTGCTTGATACCCGGTTCGTTGCTGTTCCAATCTGGAACCACACCCAGCTGGCTCTCGCGCGGAGCGTGCCTTGAATAGATCGCTGCGGTCGAGAGCGAATGAAACTCGTGAGACAGGTGTCGCTTTGTTGAATCTTCGGGCGAGACAACCGACCAGATCGCGCCGACCACCTCGGGCCTCCCGTCGCTGGTCCAAACAAAAGTGGCGCCATGTGTGTCTCGCACTCGGACGGGGTTGGTGAAGGTCTGAATCGGCGAGGCAACCAGTTCCAATTCTTCCTCCTCCTCGCCCCGACGAAACATCTGGTATTGCGCCGCCTCTTCGGAGTAAACACGCATCCAACGATCCCGTTGTTCGTCCGTCGCGACAACTGTGTCCTGGCCGATGACGCTTGCTGCGGTCAACGTCACCGCAATCAACATCAAGGCTTGAGCTCTACGCCACATGATCGGATTCCACCTCGGATTGATACGAATGAATCGCCCAGCAGTAACGAGTGACAGACCTTTTATAGACGCGCCGTCTTATATACACAAGGGTTTTGCCGCCTGTCAGCCGGCCGGATCTGCCAGATCGATTGTGGTAGACGCCTTGTTGTTAATTGCAAGTCTTTGCGAACCTGACCTGGGTTACGGGGATTGTCACTGGACACCCAAGGAGTAGGGGTCTGACGGGATCGGTCAGGCCCAGCTCCCACTTTGGCATTGCGTTCTCCAATCCATTTGGGAAAAAAATGGTGAAAACGGACATTGCCGTCGAATTTTCCTCTTCTCCGTCACATCTTACTGCCGATCCACCCGTTGGACGGGATTCTGTGCGTCTTGCTGATCAAAAGATTGGCCGAATCAGCATCAGAATTCGTCTCAAACCACGTCGAGTTCGAGATTCATGGATCGGAAAAAGTTCATCGCTGTTGTCTCCATGCCGTTCATTTTTGGAACGGGCACAATCTCTCTAACGCACACCCACCGTCCCCGTATGCAACGACGGACGAAACGTTCTTGCATCACCGTTTGGATCTCGGTAACGGGCACCGCGACGGTATACGATATGGACACGGTCTTTAACGATTGCCCTTGCAGAGTCGCCACAAGGTCCGCACCCGACACCTGGTCCAACGGGTCAAGTGAATTCTCGATCGCAACCAAGGGGGAGCTTTGGAACACCACCAGCGTCTTCGCGATCACATCTGATTCCGAACTGACTTCGCGTGAATCGTTGGAAGGAATTGCGAGATCAATGTAAGTTATGTCTGCCACGCTGAATTCCCCAATTGGAACGCGAACTCGATTCTGGTTCGCCCCCTCCAACACCGCGACATCACCAATCCGGTGAATCAATTTTGCCGATGCCTGACGGCCGTCAGCGAGAGTCCACAATCTCACCTCGACATCACGCCCGCTGACGCCCTGGCCAACCGGTATCAACTCTTGACTTTCAAACGTTGCATCCGTCCGGTTTAATGGCTCCGCACCGAAGGCCAGGACTGCGTGACTGCAGGCTAGAAAAATGAAAACAGTTGCTGAGATTTTCATGACGCGACTCCAATGTTGAAAACAAACTCTTGTGCCCAGTTTCAGTTTGGCCACCGACGTACGTCCGACGCGAACGAGCCATCACCGGCGACGCAGTGTCAAAGCGTTAACGCAGAACCGTTCGATACGAGACGACGCGTTGAGTGATGCCCCTTTTGATGATCGCACTCGTTCCCAGCCGGGAGGGGGGGTGGTTCCGTTCCACAACGCATGTCGGCGGGATGCAAACTTTACTTTCCTGGAGTCGTTCCGAAAGTAAACTCCACTCTCATTGCCTGGACAGGCGGATAGGTGTCAATCGCTTGCATCATATAAAGGATCGCACGTCCCGTCGGGATCGATGGATCATACGGTTCGTGTTTGGAACGATACCAATGGACAATTACTCAACACGCTGACCGCCGAATAGACTCTCCATCCCGTCACCCGAGTTGGCTCCTCGATTGCGTTGATTTCGTGACCGAGCGGGGAATCGTTGGGAATTACAGATGGCGGAGAAAGTTCTGTGCGAATCGGCCGTAGTCTTGGCCGTCCACGTCTCCGTCGCCGTCTGAATCGAGATCAGGATTGTGGTTCGCGTCGCCTGCGGGCTTGAGGAACGTTAAACCGAATCGCCCGAAATCCTGGCCATCGACGTCCCAGTCGCCGTCGGTGTCGCCAAGCAATCGAAACAATAAATCAATTGGTGCTTCTCCGAATTGTTGATCGCGAAACAGTTGTTGCCCGTTACTTGACCAAACCTGTCCCGCCAGGATCTCCAGGCGATAGTTTCCATCGGCGAGTGAGTTGCCGAGTCTTCCGCTGCCGCCGCGCGAAATCGTGGAAACTCCGTCAAACGTCAGTGTCGCGATCGTGTGATTGTCTTGGTCTGCCGCAACCACATTGATGGTTCCGACGACCAATCCCGATGTCAGGTTGGTCAACTGGAACGCGGTATCGAGCGCCTCGTGATCGACCAATGCGTCAAAGGTGACCGTCATTGAAGTGACTTGAGATCGCTGCGATGATCCGTCATTGATCGTTATCCCTGCGACGACCGGGCGAGCAATGATCGCAGCCGCACCGACGGATACATCTTGAATCGGTTCCGATTGTGGATTGATCAGCTGCAAACTGTTTGCCAGCGCGCCGTTGGTGATGATCTTTGCGACTTCGGCCGCCTTGTCGATTGCCGCCGCCGAATCGACCTGCAAATCGATGGTGAACAGGATGGCGCGCTCTCCAGAGGCCAACTGCAAACCGGACCCCAACGACGCTGCCACACCGTAGGCATTGGGAGATTCGAGCGCCGTCACAAATTCGTTTTGAAACAAAATGTTCTGATGGAACGCATCCGTATTGCCGGCGAAAGTGATGCCGGGAATATCAATCAATAGTGGAGCATTGAATCCGGCGATCGAGATCGGTCCGCCGACGGCCTCGACCAGGAAATCCATGGCATACGTGCCTGCTCCGGTAAACTCCGCGACCGAGCCTGTCAGCTCGATCCGTGGTCCCGCAGGAGCGAGCAGGGCGCCGTGCACGAAGTTGGGTGGCTGGATCACCTGGATGTTGGATCCGATGAACTCCAAAGCCGCCGAGTCGATACCGCTGGTGATCGGAGTCACGACTTCGATTTCGGATGATAGGTTGATGGCGGCTGAAACTTCGACGTCGATGCTAAACAGGACAACGGGTTGGTCCGCTCCGAGCACCAATCCGCTGCCACTACTCGATCCCGCAACACCAAAATGGTTGGCCTGGCTGAGCGGTGCGACGAATTCAAAGTTAAACGCGGGGTTGGGAGTGAAGTCGCCAATCGTTCCGCCGAACGTGACTTCGGGGACATCGAAACTGAGCGGAAGATTGAACCCCGTGATGGTTTGATTGCCGCCGATCGCGGTGATCATAAAATCAAAGGTGTACGTCCCTGCGCCGGAAAACGATCGTCGCTGGCCGACCAGATCAAGTACGACTGTTGGCGATTCGGTCGCTTCACCCAAGACCTGAACGGTCGACGACGTTGTCGCGATCACGTTGATCACGAACAACGCGTCGCGCGGGGTGATGGTCCCGTCTCGATTGACGTCAAATTGCCAATCGGTGACGCTGGCGAACTGTGATGCGATTCGATTGATCACGTTCAATGCGTCCAGCGGCGAGACCATTCCGCTGCCGTTGACGTCCGGCGGATTGATGATTGTTAGCTTCGCGCGGTGAAGAGCCTGGGCGTCCGTCAAGTTCGGATCGATAGCGTCGGTCATTCCCGGGATATCGAGCCTGGTGCCAAAGTTGGCTTCGAATCCAGCCAGATCTTCCATCGTGATGCCGCCGGCGCCGTCATCGTTGATGTACTCTGGGACGTTTTCCGTCTGGCCGTACCAATATGCGAACGTCGCCAGATCTCGCAGATCGACGCTATTGTTTCCGTCCCAGTCGCCACGGAAGACAAACAAGCGATTTTGATCGTCACTGGCCATTGTGAATGCCGAACCGCTGGTGATCTCGGGTGACAAATCCAACTGGTAACGCCCATCGGGTAACTGGTCAGGATCAAGTAAAATCGAAATGATCGTCCCGGTCGCATCGAGCGACATTTGATCGGACCGAAGCGTGACGACGGTATCAGGGTCCGCACCTTGGATACCCAGATGGGTCAACGTAATTCCACCGACGGGAATCGCTGAAATCGGCGTCGCAATCTCAATCACGATGTCGTGGATTTGGCTTCGTTGTGTGGTCCACGACGTCGGCTGACTTCCGAGCGGCAAGTCGGCGGGATCCACTGCGAGTGAATTCAACGAAATGACTGGCGGAGTGGCCGCAACGATCCGTGCAGCTGATTCGACTGTGACGTTTGCAATTGTTTCGAAGGCTGCGTTGGTGATTTGCAATGCCGCTGCGAACGGTCCATCGGTGATGATGCTGACGACGTCGGCAGACGATATCAAACTCACACTGGAATCAACGACCAAGTCGATCGTGAACAGGATCTCGCTCTGGCCGGCATCGAGCGTCAATCCCGGCCCGGTGGATCCCGCGACGCCGAACGCAGTTGGGGTTCCCAGCGAGGTGACGAATTCCAAATTAAAACCTGGGTTGGGTGCGAAGGCAGTGTCCAGCCCTGAAAATGTGATGCCTGGCACATCAACCAACAGCGGCGCGTTGAAGCCGGCGATCGTCACTGCTTCGCCCACCGCTTCGACATAGAAGTCTAATTGATAGGTCCCCGGACCGATGAACGGCTCCACTTCACCGAACAACTTGATGCCGGGTGTAACAACCTCTTCGCCTTCCGCTGGCGGAGGAGGCAAAAAGGTAAACTGTCG
>JAGQPO010001075.1 GCA_020426665.1 Planctomycetales bacterium | reverse complement strand
CACTTGCGTGCAGTGCGCCCGGAAATTAGCCCAGCCCGCACCGCGGGCTTCGTGGTTGTTTTGACTAAGTACCTCGGGGTTCGTGCATCCAGTGCCGCCGTTGCACCAAAACTTTGGCCGCTGTGGATCGATTTCCATATTGTCGGCGCACAGCTTGGGATTGTCGTTGACAAAGTTTCCACCGCGGCGGTTCCATGACGCAGCCGTACGGATATCGCGATCTCCTAAGTCGGTTTTGATTTCGCCCATTGCGATTGTGTTGGATAAACCGTCCAAGATATCGCGGAACTTGGCGGCCTTGCGGATCATGAACACGCCACGGCTGACCGAGTTAAAGTTTTGAACGCCACCGGATCCGTTTGGTCGCAGGTCTCCTGTCTTGTAGGCATGGTGCCATGGCGTGGGAGAGTCTCCCATGCAAGCCGCATAGTTGGTCCGGCCCAATGCAGGAAGCCCGGTGCCGGGGTCGCTGGGGCAGCGCAACATCGGAATCTCAGTCGCCCACGGAACGTATCCGGGATTGCGAGAATAATTCCTGGGGTTTGGCCCCATCGCCGGCCATCGAGGCGGGTTGGTCAGGCCGGTGTTGCCTGGTGGAGGATTGCCATTAACCGTTTTGGTGCTGGCACTCGAAATCTCAGACCAGACGCCTTGTTGCTCAAAGAATGAAGTCAAAGGAACAAGGGCGCTCAAGCATTCGTGGTTGGCATCGTTTCCGGCTTGCCACCAACGATTATTTTGCAGCCCGATTCCGGTCCCACCACCCTGGGTGGGCAATTCTTTGAACGCGGAGTGGTAATTGTGCAGTGCAATCCCCAATTGTTTGAAATTGTTACTGCAACTCATTCGACGGGCCGCTTCTCGCGCGGCCTGGACTGCTGGCAAGAGCAGCCCAACAAGAATGCCAATGATGGCGATGACAACAAGTAGTTCGACCAGGGTGAAACCCTCTGATCTCCGGTTCTTGTGATTCATAATCTCCCCTTGTGAATCAAGAATGAAAGAATTTCCAGCCATCAGTCTAACGGGTTCTCGCGACCGATTTTTGAATTTTTGAGATTTTTTTCGAAACCACGCAATTTTTTCCGGGTTTCAGCCGCGCGAAACCGGTCCGAATCCTTCATTTTCCCACGCGATCAGTGGCCCGGCGAGAGAGTCGTGTTGCTGGGGTTTTCGGCCCTGGTGTTGGCGGATTTTTGGCACAAAAAAACCGGCTTCCGACACCCTCTTTGGCGGAGGGAATCGAGCCGGCTGATGGAGAGGTCTCGGTGGAACTGGCTGGCCGTAGGTGCCAGCGCTAAAGAACTTTGCCGCTGACGCAAACCCAGACTTTGACGACCTAGTTTTGCGTCAATCCCCGTGTTTTTCCGTTGTTCAGGCCCTGGGGCCAGTGGAGTTCCCTATTGCGCGTTCATCGATTCTTCCATCGCTTTGTCGTAATCTTCTTGCGACATGCCTTCGGTTGCCGGGTCAACCTCTTCGACGGCGGGAGCTTCAACCACGGTTGGCTCCTTATCGCCACATCCGGTAATGCCGACAAACGAGAAGCATGCGGCGACCAACAACAGATGAGTAAACTTTTTCATGTTCGTTCCTGTAACTTTGAGCTAAAACGACTGGGCGATCAATCATCATGGGCGTTTGCGGCACCCTTATTGATTGAGCCTGATTGACCACTCTAACCGAGATTTCCGCGTGATGCGACCGTTCGGTGCATCGTCGCAGCGCGAGTCCAATGATTTCACGCGTAGCGGGTTGTGGGTTTTTCGGGCGACGATCAACTATGATCGCGGCCCCCCAACTCCATTGATTCCTCGTTTGCACTGCGAAAATGAAACCATTGTGTCGTCGCCCCATCGGTTTGGTTGTTTGGATATTTTTGCTTCCTATTTCAGTCGGGCTAGGACTTTGCGACGCCTGCACGGGCACGCCGCTTCATGCGTCGGAGTGGTCCGTTCCACTTGCCGGGAATTCATTTTGCACCGCGCCGGATGGCATGGGCGCGGGGCTGGGGCGTGATGGGGCGATCATTCTGGACCGCGCAGAAGTTGTCTTTTCAGCTTACTTTCACGTCGACCGCCCGGCTGCATTGGACCTGGCGATCGGAGTAAGCAGTCGCGGTGATGAAGTGACGATAACGACCAACATTGACGGCAGGTCCTTTCACACAATCGTCCAGCAAACGAACGTTGACCCATCGAAGTCCAACAGACACCCGATCGGTCGCGTGGATACTGACGCGGCCGGATACATTCGGGTCGATTTCAAAATTGATGATCCTGGTCGGGAGGATCATATCAAAATCCACAATCTGTTCGTGTCGTCAGAAACGGAGGGATTGACACTGGACTTTGTTCGTTCGAATGAAGGGAACATGTTTTATTGGGGACGTCGAGGACCGTCGGTCCACTTGCGGTATGAAGTACCCAAAGATCGTACGTTGCAATACGCATACAGCGAAATCACTGTACCCAAGGGCCAGGATCCGATCGGGTCATACTTTATGGCAAACGGGTTTGGGGAAGGTTACTTTGGTATCCAGGTTAATAGCCCCAACGAACGTCGCGTTTTGTTTTCCGTGTGGAGTCCGTTCAAAACTGACAACCCTCGTGATATTCCCGAAGACCAGCGGATCGTAGAACTTGGAAAAGGCCCCGGTGTTCGAACCGGCGAGTTCGGGAACGAAGGTTCCGGCGGGCAAAGCTTTCTTGTCTATCCGTGGGTTGCCGGAAAGACCTATCGATTTCTGACCGAAGTCCGCCCCGACGGAGGCGGTAATACAATTTACACGTCATGGTTTGGCGACAAGGCCGCTGATGAGTGGCGACTGATCGCTAGTTTTCGTCGTCCCAAAACAGACACGCATCTGCGTGGGTTTCATTCGTTTTTAGAAAACTTTGCCCCGTCGACGGGGTACCTTGGACGAACGGCTCGCTACGGCAACGTCTGGGTCCGCGATACTGACAACCGTTGGACGGAGTGCACGAAGGCAACATTCTCCGTTGACGCCACGGGCCGCGGACGCCATCGATTGGATTTTGGCGGCGGAAGCGACGGCGATGCGTTCTATCTACGTAATTGCGGATTCTTTGAAGGATCTGGGCGACCGGGTGAAGCGTTCGTTCGTCAATCAACCGACGAACAACAACCGAAAATTGACTTCGACCAGTTGCCCAGGCAATGACAGTTGCGGAATAGACGCCCTCAAACGCGATTGGAATACCGGTAGCTTCGGCACCACTTCTATTTGAAGATTGAATCTGCGAAGTTCAGGAACCAGTTCCAATCATCATCACCCAGCCCGTGTCCACCGGCGCGGATGTGGTATCCGGTTTGGCCGACGATACGCTGTTGGCCGAGTGCCGGCATCTGAGTCATGTCGATGGATGTCTTTTCCAGTAGTCGAAATACCGGAGCCGATGCGACGACGGATTGGTATTCGCCTTTCGGATCGGCCCATAAGTCTTGATCGGCGCTGGCCACATAAACGCCACGGGGCGCGATCAACGCGATCAGTTCATGTTGGTCGACCGGTAGATCCGCTTCGCGCCCAGCGTAGGAAGAAAATGGTTTGCAGAACCAATGCGGGAACGACGAAGTGATTCGCGCGACGGTTTCTCCGTACGCTCGGCGCGAAAGAGCGGCGCCGCCACAACCGGAATCGTTGCTGTAGGCGATCGCGAAACGACTGTCTTCACTCGCCGCCCATAAGGAAGTTTTCCCGCCGCGGGAGTGCCCGGAAACGGCGACGCGAGTGCTGTCGATAACGTCTAAGGTTTCAAGATAATCCAACACTCGGCTTGCCCCCCAGCCCCAAGCGGAAAGACTTCGCCATGCGTTGTCCTGGGGTGGGGCTCCGTTGGCGAAGAACGATCGAATTCCGTTTGCGTAACCGTCTTTCTTGTCCGGATCGACATCGGACGTATGAAACGACGCGGTCGCGTACCCTCGATCGATGATCGACTTCACAGGCCAAAACGGATCATGTTCATCAATTGCCTTTTCCATCGATGTGAAATATCGGTTGTTGATATGTATGACCGCAGGAGCGGGCGTTTCGATATGGTTCGGTACAAACACAACAAACGGAAATGAAAAAGAACGATTGTCGATCGTGATGACGGCGTTCATCTGGCGTCCCGTCGCCGCACCATTTAGCGCGTGGGGGTTCTCTGCGGTTTGCTCGAACGTGACAGAGTATTTCGTGTTTGGTCGGCGGCCGTAAACGTGGTTGCGAAACAATTCCAACAACTCGGGGCGACGGACTTCGTTCCATTGCGTGGGTGTTACGACGGTCTCGCCATCTGTCGACACCAACGGATCCGGAAGCGTGAAATCCGGTACCTTCGACTCGTCGTAATTGAATTCGGGCCGGCGATCAGAAGTTGATTTGACCAATTCCGGGTTTGCCTGCCAGGGCTTAAAGATTGGTCGAAGAACGATGTTGCGATAGCGGACCGCGGTATGATCGCCTTGCAAGTACAACGCTCCCGGCTTGGTTTCATCAGCGTCCAGTGCGCCGTTCGTGCAGCCGTCGATCGGTTGATTGTCGATGACTTTCGTGCCATTCAGGATGACCGTCGCGTGTCGGTCGACAAGTGTGATTTCGTACTTTTGCCACTCGCCTCCTGGTCGCCCGGCGTTACTGCTGGGAGCAATCCGGCCGAAGATTGCGCCGACGCCTTGTATCCCTTGCATCTTGCTGTCTCGATCAACAACCTGTGCTTCATACATTCCGCGCAAATAGATTCCGCTATTTCCACCGCTGGGCACGTTGAATTCAATACTCAGATGAAAGTCGGTGAATTCTTGGTCGGTCTGCAGGTTGCCGTAACGTGAATAGGGTTGGAAATCCAGTTTCGGCGTCGTGTTGACCAGTTCCCCGTTGATTGCTTTCCATCCATTGATTTGTTTCGGATTGGTCAAATGCCAACCGTCCAGATTTCGCCCGTTGAACAATTCAATCGGTTCACCCAATTCAATGTTTGTCAGGTCGGGTGCCCGCCCAATGGCGGGCAAGCGTTTTCCGGAAAACGGCAGTTCTTGGATCGTGCCATCAGGCAACGGTTGCTCTATCACAAGCGCCATGGTATCTCCATTCAGGACCCCCTTGTGAACACAATCAATTCGCTTGCCAGATGGTGGTCCGCCTTCATACTCCGGCGGGCCGACCGCGCACTTTCTGAGAAACTGGATTTGATTCCCGTTGATCGCCAAATCAGATAGAGTCTTGGGAGATCCGACGCTCCATAGTTCTCCCGTTGGCTTGTCGTTGATGATCGAAAGTTTCAACCATCCGGCGCTTCCATCGGGCAATTTGATTGCCCAATTGCCAACGAACGGGCTGGTGGTTTCCGGTGACGTTGGCTCGGCGGCAATGCCCAAGGTTGTTAACGACAACATCAACAACGTCGTCGACTGCATTACCAAGAATTTAGCGATACGTTGCTGGTGGATCATTTGGTTGCTCTGGAAGATACGACAAGTGATGGTCCTCGATGTAGAGGTCACTTTACCATAGTTTCCAGCGTTCGGATCGGCACCAACCGAGCAACAAGAGTCGCTGATTGCTCCGCAATCAAAGCGTCAGATCGCAGAGCGATCAACGACATCACGACTGTGGTGTTGATGTTTAGCGTTCTTGCGATTCCCGGTCGCTGCGTAAGCAGCGACCAGGGGCGGTTAAAGCTTGGATACCAGCAAGTGAGCCGCTGTCCAATCGTTTCAGCCGTCTTTCCAGCACTAATTCAGCAGCGCGTCCAAACCAGGGACGGCTTCGGCAGGTTTGGCGGGGGCCTCCCCTTCGGCGGCACCTTCGGCCGCCGCATCGGCAGCCGGTTCAGCTGCTGGATTTCCGAACAGTCCACCGAGTGGGTTTTCAAGTCCCAATGGATCTTCGAACGTGAGCGCTTTCACGGTGGCCGATTCGCCTTTGGAAAGTGCGGTCAGTGCTTCGACCTGACTTTCCAACGCGGTGATGTAATTGCGGCGAGTGGAAAGGGTTTTGTCGTTTAACTGGGTGGTCAACTCAAATACTGACTTCAGCCATTGTTTGGTTGCGTCCAAAGAGTCCGCGGGCGTGGAAGCCAGCAATCCGCTGGTGGCTTGAATGGAGTCGACGTCTTCGACCGTCTTGCCTTTGCCAGTGACTCCGATGACGACCTGTTGGAGGGCATAATTCAGTTTGCGACGGCTGGCGACGACTTCTGGCGGCTGAGGCGCCTCGACGGCCATCGTCATTCCGCCTCCGGACATGCCGCTCATCGCTCCCATTCCTTGCATCATCTCCATCATGTCCATTTCCTGGTCCATTCCGTCATACATGTCGTCGTCCATGCTATACATGTCCGCCATTCCGGCACCCATCATCGTTCGACCGGCAACTTTCTCGTTGGGGTCCTTGGTCTCTTTCAAATAAGATTCTGGGGGAGCAGGCTGAGTCGTCATTGTCGGCCCGGCCTTTTCCAGCTTCGCCAAACGATCGAGTTCAGACTGGTAGGCGTCTAAGACGCGCTTGGACCACTGCTTGAGGACCTCTTTTGTTTCAACGTCGCCCTCGGCCATCTTGCCAGGCAGCTGTGCAATCGCTGCGGCCGAGTGAAGCGCGATCAAGTCGGGATTCGCTTCGTTCGTGCTGATGTTAACCAACTGTTTTGCGAGCGATGCGTCGGTGCTAAGGTTGGTCAAAATGTTGACTGCGTAGCGCTGCAGGAAAGCGTGTGCAAGTTTATCTCGACCGGCCGGCGCTTCAGATTCAAGCAACTGCGTCATGGCTTGTGTCAGATCCGCTTTTGCGGCTTGAAGTCTCGGGTCCGTCGGCGAAGTGTAGCGGACGTACCGTTCCAGCCCTTGAAGTGCCGCAGCACGGACCGCGTCGGGATTGGACGGATTGTCATAGATCTCCTTCATGTCCGTTAAAACAAAAGGATAGGGCACCGGCAGCCCGCCCCGCTGTGTCGGCGGTGCGGAAAGGTTGGCGATGAATTGAATCGCGTTGATTCGCGCCGCCGGATGGTAGTTGCCAACCGCGACCGGCTTTAGCCCCGCATACAGCCAACGCATCACGTTTCGAGCGCCGGGCGTCTGCGAACGCACTGCGCTCTGCAGGGTCGACCGGGCGTGGCCCATCAAGTCGTTGATCAGATACATCGAGTCGGGCTGAGTGATTTTGGCGGGAACATATTGTTGGAAATACCGCTGAACCGTCGCGGCCCGATTTGGAGCGATGGTGCTGATGTCACGCGACGTCGCATAGGTACGAGCCTCGCGCTGGACCAATTTCATGTTGTCATCGATCGCTTTTTCCACTTCCAGCACGTCGTACTTCACACCCTGGCCGGACGCAGTGGCGGCCAAGATCGCAATGCATCCAAGCGTCAAAAACAGCATCAATACTCGCATTCGAGTCGAGTTTTGGCGTGTTCCGACCTCCGCAATTGCTGCGGAGGTCGTTGCTGGGGGAACACTAGCAAAGAAGTCACGTTGTGATCGTGTCATGACAAATCCGTTGTTTTGTGGTGCTCAGACGGTGCCAGAAAAGAGAAAAGAGTCGCGAAGACTTTGGTTTGCAGCCGTCGCCCATTCCGCTATTAAATGCGACAGCTGATTATCCCATGAATAAACGAAGCTCGTCAAACAAAATTAGAAAGCATTTCCCCGTTGAGACTCGGAAATTGACGAATTTCAGGATAAATGCAACCAACAGGTACCCCCTGCTCGATTTGAACGAGCGTTTCCAGGCGGAAAGCCCGGCGTCCTCGGCCAGCTAGACGAAGGGGGCTGAAAACGTCTCTAAACTATACAGCCTATCTGCTTTCACGCCATCGGAGAGCCACGGACCCCTCCGGAGGGCTGTTTGCGGCGAAGGTACCTGAGAAACGTTCGTAGCGGGTCCCTCGGTGGCGCAATGCTATTAATTTGCATACCACGGCGGAGCCAATTCTCGCTAGAATTGTTTACAGGCAAAGATTCCCACAATGGTGATCTGGGGCCGGGAGGGAATAATTCTGTACGCTGAGGCGAATAAGGAGAGGAATGGAAAAGGTGATCGGTTGGCTAGTGATCGTCAGGGTGGCGGCGAAAACCTGTACACCACGCTGATTCCTGTTTCGACGAAACAATTCCTCCGCAAAGCGGTTCGTAGTTTGAAGGTGATGATTAGATGTCCACACAATGGTTTTACATGGCAAGCGGTTGGTTGCGAAAGACCCGACGAGTCGGGCCAATCTCCGAAATTGATTTGCTGAGCCGTATCGACAAGGGACAAATCGAGCCGGGAACATTAGTGCAAAGCTCCAAAACGCGGAATAAGTGGGTTCCGATGAACAAAGTCGGACCGGCGATGGAACGATGGCGGTTAAGCCACCCCGAGACTTCGGAGAACGCATCACCGTAGTGGATTGTTCGTGCCCCGATTGTTTTTCGTTTCGGGGGTTGTTGTTGATCGCAACGACATCTAACGCTTTGATTGCGTATCAATCAGCGACTTTGCGGACGCTCGATCTACGACGAGTCGGGCTACAATACGGCGTCTGGAGTTTTGACGCGACCGGCTCTCCATTTCGAACGTAAGAAGTAACCATCTTGGCCAATCGCCCCCAAGCTGCCGATTATGCTGCGATTGGTGTCGGACCGGTGCTGATCTTTTTGATGATCAGCAGTCTGGCGAACTTCTTCGTCTCGCTGTTCTATCAAGGCAATTACTCGGATCGGGTTTTCTATCTGATTCTGATGTACACGATGGGGTCGGTCGCTCTGGCGAGATTGGTAATCGAAGAGAACCGAGCCTACTCGGCTGGTTATGCAATCGCCCTGGGTGCAGCAATGCTATTTGTGATGTCCGGATTCCTGGGGTCACTTATCTTTACACTCGGATTGGTATTGCTGATCGGTTACCTGGCCGACCGCATCGTTCACGACTGCACCGTGATTGACGAATCGGTTGATGCCAGTGGCGAGGGACTGATCGATCGTGGATTTGACGAAATGACCGGCTTGTCCGGTAAACGTCATGGTGCGGCAGGCGGAGAAGACGCGCCGTTATCAGAGAAAGAAAGACGTCGCAAAAAATCTCATCAACCCGGCCGAACGGTCTTCCTGTTAGCGCTCGCCGCACTGCCGCTGTTTGGGCTGGGGCAGTTTATGTTGCGGAATAGTCCACAGGTGTGGGCGCGTGCCCAATTGATGTTGGGTTTGTACCTGTTTTCAAGTTTATCACTGTTGGTGACAACCAGTTTTCTGAACCTTCGACGATATCTTCGTCAACGTGATGTCGACATGCCTGGCGATGTCACCGTGGCATGGTTGGCCGGCGGCGTCACACTGATCGCCGCACTGTTGATGTTGGCGTTCCTGGCACCGATGCCGGGCACCGCCCTGGCAAACATTTCACTTCCGCAGTTTTTGAAATCTGATGAGATGACTGCGAGTTCGATGGGTTGGGGAAACGAAGGCGCTGATGTCTCCGAGAGTGACTCAGATGCCGAAACCAATGGAGATCGCTCGCCAGGCAACAAAGACCAAAAGGGAGCCGGACTGAATCAGAACAAGTCCAGCGGAAAGACTGGCGGCGAGAAATCGGGACAACAAACTTCGGGACAACAATCCTCGGGACAACAATCCTCGGGACAACAATCCTCGGGACAACAATCCTCGGGACAGCAATCCTCGG